>DATMJU010000108.1:0-5764 GCA_035553795.1 Vicinamibacterales bacterium | reverse complement strand
CTCCGCCATCGCCGAGCACTCGATGTGCCAGCCGGGACGGCCGGGGCCGCAGCCCACGTCCCACGTCGGTTCGCCGGGCTTGGTCGCCTTCCACAACACGAAGTCGCGGGCGCTCTCCTTGTCGTACTCGTCGGAGTCGATGCGCGCGCCGGACTGGATGCCCTCGTGATCGAGGCGGGCCAGCTTGCCGTAGGTCGGCAGCGTCGAGATCTTGAAATAGATCGAGCCGTCGCTCGAATAGGTGTGACCGCGCTGGCCGAGCGCGTTGATCATGTCGGCCATCGCCACCAGGTTGGCATCATCGGTGGCGCGCGGCGTGTCTTCAACCGGCTCGATGCCGAGCGCCGCCGCGTCCTGGCGAAACGCCTGGATGTACTGGTCGGTGTATTCGCGCAGCGGCTGGTTGGCCTTCGCGGCGCCGATGATCGTCTTGTCGTCCACGTCGGTGAAGTTCATGACGTGGTGCATCTGGAAGCCGGCGACGTACTTCAACGCGCGGCGCAACACGTCCACGCTGACGAACGTGCGGAAGTTGCCGATGTGTCCACGCGCGTAGACGGTCAGGCCGCAGGTGTACATGCGGACCGTGTTGTCGCGCAGCGGAGCAAACTCCTCCACCTGCCGGGTGAGCGTATTGAACAGGCGCATGCGATTACTTGGGAAGCGGTTCGGAGACCGACTGGCTGCCGAACGTCACGGTCAGCTGTCCGGCGGCGGCGCCAAACACGACCGGGGTATGGGTGCCCGGCGCGCTCTTCAGCGCCTGGGCCACGGCGCCGCGGACCCGCTCGACGAACGCCGCTCCGGCGGCCTTCTCGATCTGGGCGTAATCCACGGCGTGCGCGGCCACAACGGCCGCCACGGTGGCCCCTTCAGGGTCGTTCGGGACCGTCAGCTTGAACGTGAACTCAGAGGGGCTCATGCAGTCAGACGCTTAGTCTATCGAACAACCGCGTTGCGCGGCGAACATCTGCAGCAATCTGCTCCTGGAGGGCCTCGAGGTCCGGGAACTTGCGCTCGTCCCGGAGCCGCTGCACGAAGGCCACCCTCAACGTCCGCCCATACAGATCCATCGTCCGGCCAATGAGGTGCGTTTCAATGGTCGTGGCCAGCTGGTCGCCGAACGTCGGCCGCTGCCCCACGTTGGTGACGCCGCGCACCACCTCCCCGTTGTCCAGGGTCACGACGGTCGCATACACCCCGTGAGGCGGGATCAAGTCGTTGGCCGTGGACAAATTGGCGGTCGGAAAGCCGATCTCGCGCCCTCGCCTGGCGCCTTCGACGACCGTGCCGTCGAGCGCGTAATGATGGCCGAGCAGCGCGCCGGCTTCGTCGACGCGGCCTTCACTCACCAACCGGCGAATCCGGGTACTCGACACCACGAAGTCCTTGTAGCGGATGGGATCGATCTTTTCCGCGCGGAACCCGTACTGCGCGCCGAGGGTTCGCAGCAGCGTGAAGTTGCCGCTGCGCTCGCGGCCGAACAGGAAGTCTGCGCCGACCCATACCTCGGCGACCCGAAGCCAATCGACCAGGACGGTTCGCACGAACTGCTCGGGCTCCCACTGCGACATCTCGCGGGTGAAGCGAACCACCGCGGCGCCCTGCACGCCGGCGCGCGCCAGGGCGTCGAGCTTCTGTGGCTTCGTCATCAGCAGCGGCGGCGCCTTGTCCGGGCGCAGCACGCGAGGCGGGTGCGGATCGAACGTCAGCACCACGCTGGTGCCGCCGCGCTCGGCGGCGCCACGCTGAATGCGCTCGATGATCTTCACGTGACCGCGATGCAGGCCGTCAAAATTGCCAAGGGCAAGCACCGGCGAGCGCCAGGTGGCCGGACGTGGATCATCCGGGAAGTGAATTACGTCCACGCCGTGCCCTTCGTAGCCTCAGCGGAGAAGGAAGCGTCGATTTCGAAAGTCAGGCCATCGAAAGCCAGCTCCACACCCATCGGCAGCGATTCATTCGTGGCCACGTGCGGGAGATCGTGACAGATATGGGTCAGGTACGTCTGCTGCGGCGCCAGGCGTTCCACGACCGTCAACGCCTCGGCGACGGTGAAGTGCGTCGGGTGCGGTCGATGACGCAGGGCGTCGAGGATGAGCGTCTTCACGCCAGCCAGCAACGGCCAGGCTGGCTCGGGGAGATGGTTCGTGTCGGTGAGATACGCGAAGTCGCCGAAGCGAAATCCAAGGATCTGCCGCTTGCCATGCATCAAGGGAACCGGCTGGACCGCCAGGCCCGATACTGAGAACGGGCCGTTGACGACATTCAGTTCAATCTGCGGCAAGCCCCCACCCATCTCGGGCGCAGGGTCGAACACGTAGTAGAACTGCTTCCGCAGCGCATCGACGGTGAGAGCGTCGGCGTAGCACGGGATGGCGCCCTTCTGCATCTGGCTGAACCGCCGCGAGTCATCCAGCCCCATCACGTGATCGGCGTGGCTGTGGGTAAACAGAATGGCGTCTACGCGCCGCAAGCCATGGGTAAGCGCCTGCTGCCGGAAGTCAGTGGAGGTATCTACCAACACCTTCGGACCGGCATCGACGTCCACGTAGATCGACGATCGCATCCGGCGATCGCGCGGATCGGCCGAGTGGCAGACATCGCAGCTGCAGCCGATCATCGGCACACCGTGTGATGTGCCGCTCCCTAGGACGGTGACGCGCGCTTTCATCCAAAATTGAAATGCTAGCATACGGGCATGAGCACCGCTGGTGAACGGTTCGAGCAGCTTGTCGGCATCATGCGCACTCTGCGATCCGAGAACGGCTGCGCGTGGGACAAGCAGCAGACCTTGCAGACGCTGCGGCCGTACGTGCTCGAAGAGACCTACGAGCTGCTCGACGCGCTCGACCGCGGCGATCACGAATCGCTCAAGGCGGAGCTCGGCGACTTCCTGTTCGAAGCGGTGTTCCTCGCGCAGATCTGCGCGGAAGAAGGACGCTTCTCGATCGCCGACTCCATCCAGTCAGTCGCCGAGAAGCTGATCCGCCGCCATCCGCACATCTTCGATCCGGACGGCAAGGTGTCGCTGACGCCCAACCAGGTCAAGGCGCAGTGGGAAGACATCAAGGCGAAAGAGCGCACGGATGCCGGGGAGCCCGAAAAGACCGTGCTCAGCGGCGTGCCGCGCTCGATGCCGTCTCTGCTCCGCGCTTACGAACTCAGCACCCGCGCTGCCCAGGTCGGGTTCGACTGGCCGACGACGGGCGATGTGATCGACAAGGCGGAGGAAGAGATCCGCGAACTGCGCGAGGCGGTCGCGCAGTCCGGCAGCAAGTCCCAGCATGCCGAGGAAGAGTTCGGCGATCTGCTCTTCTCACTCGTCAATGTCGCGCGCAAGCTCGGCATCGAGCCCGAAGCGGCGCTGCGCGTCGCCAACGACAAGTTCCACCGCCGCTTCGATGACGTCGAACGCCAGGTCGTCACCGGCGGTCAACGCCTGCAAGATCTGTCGCTCGATCAACTCGAGGAGCGCTGGCAGACGGCGAAGACCCGAACGTCTTCGTAAACAGCCTGGTTCCGTCGGTCGAGATATCAATCTGCCCATCGAGATCGGTCCGAAGCACCTGGCTCCTGGCGCGGTCGTAACGTTCGAGCACTCGCGGGACGGGATGGCCATACGGATTGGCGCGTCCGACTCCGACGACCACGATGTGCGGCTTCAGCTTCTCGATAAATGCGTCCGAGCTCGACGTCCCGCTGCCGTGATGCGGCGACTTGAGGACGACGGTCGGGAGCAGATCGAGCGTGGGCAGCAACGCCTCCTCCACCTCCCTGCCGATGTCGCCGGTCAACAACATCGACACCTGTCCGTAGCGCAGCTCGATCACCAGCGAGTCGTCATTCCTGACCTTCTGCCGCTGCCAGTCCTCCGGCGCCGGATGATGAACGCGCACCTCGACGCCGCCGATGTCGAGCCGCTCGCCGCGCTGGAGCCATCGCCATGCCGCGCGCTTTCGGAGCGCCATCGACTGCAGCTGCATCGACGGCGCGTGGTTGTTGACGTAGGTGCCGTACCAGATTTCCCTCGGATTGAAGTCGCGGACAATTGCCGCCGCTCCGCCGATGTGATCCGGATCGCCATGGGTGATCGCCAGGTAGTCGAGACGGCTGATGCCGCGCGCGCGAAGCGCCGGCCCAATGACGCGATCGCCAATATCGAATGCACCTCCGAGCGAGACACCGCCTGAATCGACCAACAGCGTTCGCCCATTCGGGAATGTCACGACCTCGGCGTCCCCCTGCCCCACATCGATCATCGTCAAGCGCAACTGCCCGTCGCCGAACGTGCGGGCAAAGGTCTGTGGCGCAAGGGCGATCCACAGCAGCAGCGTGCCGGCGGCGACTGCGGGCCTCACCCACTTCTTCAGCAGGACGGCAGCAACCAGACACGCGTAGTACGCCGCAACGACACCGAGCACCGGTGACGGGACTCGCCACGTCAACCACGGGGCCAGGTCTACGAGCCGAGCGCTCTCGACCAGTCCCAACACGCCGGCATGGGTGATCCAGCCCCCGATGCCCGCGAGTGACTCGACGCCGATCGCGTCCGCTGCGGCGGTCACCATTGCCGCCACCTGCACCACCGCCATGCTCGGGATCGCGGCCAGGTTCACGGCCAGCCCTGCAATCGTCACGCGCTGGAACACGAACGCCCCGATTGGGATCAGCACCACTTCCGCCGCGAGCGATGCGGCGATCAGCGCCGCGGGGGCCTTCCACCACGACGCCTCCGGGAGGCGGATCAGCGACGCCCCCGCAACGATCGCCGCGGTCGCCCCGAAGGTGAGCCAAAGCCCGACATCGGCAATCGATAGTGGCGACGCGATCAACAGCGCGACCACCGTCACCGACATCACGTGCAGCGGCGCCGTTCGTTGGTCGATGATGCGGAGGCCGAGGTAGACGACGGCCATGACGGTGGCGCGGAGGACTGACGATCCGCCCCCGGCAATGAAGGCGTAGGCCACGAGCGTGACGATCGCAAAGCCGGCCGCCCATCCGCCGCGGATCGACACCATCCACAGCACGCCGAGCACCAGTCCGGCCAGAATCGCGATGTTGCCGCCGGAGATCGCGATGACGTGATACGTCCCGGCCTCCTGCAAGCGCTGCTCGACCACCGGATCCAGCGCGCTGCGGTCGCCGATCAGGATGGCGACGGCGATCGCCGCGGACTGCGGGTCACGCGAACCGACATGCCGCGCCATCGCGCGCCGCACCACCTCGCGAATCGCGGAGGCCGCCTCGTCCAGCCATCCGCCACGGCCCAGCACACGCACCAGCGCCGCGCTCTTCACCGTGCCAACCAACGTGACGCCTCGCCGCGCCATCATCCGCTCGAGGTCCGGCACGCCGTCGTTGAGATACCTGGCCGGCCTGCGCAGGACCGCGGTCGCGCGAATCGTCCGTCCTGCTCGCCATTCGCCAACTACGCCTGCCGAGAGCACCCCCTGGACGGTCAGCGACACTCCCCCGGCCGCCGGCTCGAAGCATGAACCCGCCGACACGCGGTCCACATGAACGCGCATCGCCGCGCCTGATTCGGTCAGGAACGCGTCGGCCAGCAGGCGGCCTTCGATCTCCACCGCGATGTCTTTACGTTCAACGTCGCGGCTATCGATCGCGAAGCCGCCAATGCGGTCTTCGAGAAACTGGCGCAGCGGCGGATGCAGCGCCCGCTGCTCGGCGGCCGCGCCCAGCAGCGCGCAGATCGGCAGGATGCTGGCGGCAATCCCCAGCCTCGCGAAGGCCAGGAAAC
>DATMJU010000107.1:0-6935 GCA_035553795.1 Vicinamibacterales bacterium | reverse complement strand
GCCACGCTCGAGTATCGAAAGAAGCAGTCCGCGCGCATCGGCTCCATCGAAGCGGGCAAGAACATCGACGATCTCGCAGAGCGCGTCCGCATGCTGTTCAACAGCAAGGACAAGGCCGGCGAGTTCCTGCGTGCCACGCTGGCGCCCACGCTGGTCTACACCGCCCGCATCACGCCGCAGATCGCGCATTCGATTGACGATGTCGATCGCGCGATGCGATGGGGGTTTGGCTGGGAGCTCGGGCCGTTCGAGTTGATCGACGTGATTGGCGTCAAGGAAGTGCTCGCCGCGGCCGAGGGCTCACCTGCTATGCCACCCAACGACGCAAAGTCCGCGTCGTCGGGGCCCGGCCTTGGTGGTGTGCCGCCCCTGATGGCCAGCCTGATCGAAGCCGGGACGCCGCGCTTCCGCGAGGGGCTGGTCAAGCCGGCTGCGGCAGACCTGCAGATCCTCCGCACCGCCAAGGAACACGATCGCGTCATCAAGAAGAACGCCGGCGCCAGCCTGGTGGACCTCGGCGACGGCGTGATTGCCGTCGAGTTCCACTCGAAGATGAACGCCATCGGCGGCGACACGGTGCAGATGCTGCAACAGGGCGTGAAGGAAGCCGCGAAGAGCGGCCAGGCGCTGGTGATCGGCAACGACGCGCCGAACTTCTCGGCCGGCGCCAACCTGATGCTGGTGCTGCTCGAAGCGCAGGAAGGCAACTGGGACGAGATCGACATGATGATCCGCGCGTTCCAGCAGGCGACGATGTCGCTGCGCTACAGCCCGGTGCCTGTCGTGGCCGCTCCGGCCGGGCTCGCGCTCGGCGGCGGCACCGAGATCCCGCTGCACTGCGATCGCGTGCAGGCCGCCGCTGAAACCTACATGGGCCTCGTCGAAGTGGGCGTCGGCCTGATTCCCGGCGGCGGCGGCACCAAGGAAATGCTGGTGCGCGCCATGTCGCAACTGCCCACGCCGGGCAGCGATCCGCTGCCGTACGTCTCGAACGCGTTCGAGACCGTCGCGCTGGCAAAGGTGTCCGCCAGCGGTCCGGATGCGCAGCGCCTCGGCTACCTCACCGCGACTGACTCGTTCACGATGAACCGCGAGCGGTTGATGGCTGATGCCAAGGCGAAGGCCCTCGAGCGCGTGCGCGAGGGATACCACGTGCCGGCGCCGCGCACCGCGATCCCGGTCGGCGGCGAATCCGTCACCGCGGCGCTCAATCTCGGCGTGCACCTGATGTGGCGCGCCGGCCGCGCCAGCGATCACGACAAGCTGATCGGCCAGAAGCTGGCGCACATTTTCGGCGGCGGCAACGTGCCGCACGCGACCACCGTCACCGAACAGTACTTGCTGGATCTCGAACGCGAAGCGTTCATGAGCCTGCTCGGCGAACACAAGACGCTCGAGCGCATCCAGCACACGTTGAAGACCGGCAAACCGCTGCGGAACTAGGAACTCGGAATTAGGAATTAGGAATTGGGATGATTGACAGCGGGTCGGGGACGCCAATTGTGCTCATTCCTGGGCTGCAGGGGCGCTGGGAATGGATGCGTCCGGCTGTCAGCGCCCTGGCCAGACATCATCGCGTGATCACGTTCTCACTGTGCGACGAGAAGTCGAGTCCGTTTCCCTGCGATCCGAAGAAGGAGTTCGACAACTTCGTCGATCAGGTGGAGCTGGCGCTCGATCGTGCCGGTGTGCAGAAAGCCGTGATCGCCGGAGTGTCGTACGGAGGGTTGATCGCCACCGAGTTTGCGGCCAAGCATCCCGACCGCGTATCCGGACTCGTGCTGGCGTCCGCGCTGCACACGTCGTGGGAACCGGACGAGCGCCAGCGTCGCTACCTCGCGGCGCCGGTGTTGATGAGCCCGATGTTCGTGGCCACCGCGCCTCAGCGCATGCGATCTGAACTGAACGCGGCGCTGCCGACCGTCGGCGCGCGCCTGAGGTTTTCGCTCGCGCAAGCCGCGCGAGTGGTGATGGCCCCGGCCAGGCCGTCGAAAATGGCTCGACGCATCGCGTGGGCAAAGGCGCACCACTTCGCCGACCCGCACAGCGTCACGAGCCCCGTGTTGTTGGTCACCGGTGAACCCGGCCTCGACCGTATCGTCCCCGTGGACGTGACGCGTCGATACTTAAAGGAGTTCGAGTCGGCGGAACACGTCGTGCTGAAGAGGACGGGCCATATCGGCCTGGTCACGCGGCCAGAGGCGTTTGCCGGAGTGCTCGAAAGGTTTGTGAATGACGTCCGAGTTTCTGCGTGAGATCGCGGGCCCTGTCGGCCCGCTCGAAGCCCTGCTCGACCTGCCCGCGGGAGAGCCTCGCGCCGTGGCCGTCTTCGGCCACCCGCATCCGCTGCATGGCGGGACGATGCATACGAAGGCGCTGTACCAGGCGGCCAAGGCGATGCCGCGCATCGGCGTCGCGGCGCTGCGCTTCAACTTCCGCGGTTGCGGCAGCAGCGCCGGCACGTTTGATTCCGGACCCGGTGAGAAGGATGACTTCCGTGCCGCGCTGGCCTACGCCACCGAGCGCTTCCCGGACCTGCCGATCTGGGCCGCGGGCATGTCTTTCGGATCGTGGGTGGCGATGACGGTCGGCGCCGAGGATCCGCGCGTGTCGCTCCTGCTGGGCATCGCGCCGCCGGTCGATCGCTACGACTTCGACGTCCTGAAGACGTGCACGCTGCCGAAGTTCGTCATCCACGGCGAAAGCGACGAGCTGATTTCGATCAAGGACATCCGCAAGTTCTACTCGCAGATTCCGGAGCCGAAAGAGCTGGTCACCATCGAAGACGCGAATCATCTGTTCGAAGGCAAGACGTCGATGGTCGGCGAGGCGGTGGAAGATCTCCTCGCGGACTTCAATACCGTCAGATCGTAAGGCCACAGAAGGCACAGAAAGCGCAGATCTTATGAAGGACGCAGTCATCGTTTCCGCGGTCCGCACCGCCGTCGGCAAGGCGCCACGAGGCACATTGAGCGTGATGCGGCCGGACGAGCTCGGCGCCGCCGCCATCAAGGGCGCGCTCGCTCGCGTGCCGCAGCTCGACCCCGCGCTGATAGACGACGTGATCATCGGCTGCGCGATGCCGGAGGGCGAGCAAGGCATGAACGTTGCCCGCATCGCCAGCCTGCGCGCCGGCATTCCGGTTGAAGCGTCGGCGGTCACGATCAACCGCTTCTGTTCGTCAGGTTTGCAGGCGATCGCCTATGGCGCCGAGCGCATCATGCTCGGCCAGGGCCGCGCCGCCGTGGCCGGCGGCACGGAGTCGATGAGCATGGTGCCGATGGGCGGCAACAAGATCTCGCCCAACCCTGCGCTCGTGCAGTCGTATCCAGACGTCTACCTCAGCACCGGCCTCGTCGCCGAGAACCACGCGCGCGAGTCCAGCATCTCGCGCGCGCAGCAGGATGAGTTTGCGCTGCGCAGCCACCAGCGCGCGGTCAACGCCATCGAGCAGGGGCTCTTCAAGAACGAGATCGTGCCGCTGACGGTGCGCGTCACCCAGCCCAATGGCGGCCGGCCGGCGGTCAAGGACATTACCTTCGACACGGACGAGGGTCCGCGCCGTGACACCTCGATCGACGTGTTGTCCAAGCTGAAGCCGGCGTTTCACGTCAGCGGCTCGGTGACCGCCGGCAATTCATCGCAGACCAGTGACGGCGGCGCCGCGACGATCATCACCTCCGCCGAACTGGCGAAGGAACTCGGCCTGACGCCGCTGGTGCGATTCGTCGGCTACGCGACCGCCGGCGTTGCTCCTGAGCTGTTCGGCATCGGGCCGGTGCCGGCAATCCGCAAGGTGCTCAAGCTCACGGGACTGACGCTGGACCAGATCGACCTGATCGAACTGAACGAGGCCTTTGCCGCGCAGGCGCTGGCCTGCATGAAGGAACTCGAGCTCGATCCGGAGAAGGTCAACGTCAATGGCGGCGCGATCGCGCTTGGCCATCCCCTGGGCTGCACCGGCGCCAAGCTGACTGCGACGATCATCAACGAGATGCACCGCCGCAAGGCCCGCTATGGCATGGTGACGATGTGTGTTGGCGGCGGCATGGGCGCCGCTGGAATCTTCGAAAGGATCTGAGATGGCTACCGCAACGAACGATCAGACAATCAAGGGCGGCGCGTGGCTGCTCGGCGCATCCGACCCGGCGACCGTGATGACGCCGGAGAAGATCACCGATGAACACCGGATGATCCAGCAGACGGCGACCGAGTTCGTTGACAACGAGGTCATGGCCGCCAACGAGCGCCTCGAGAAGAAGGAGTGGGCGGTCGCGCGTGAGCTGATCAAGAAATGCGGCGAGCTCGGCCTGTTCGGCACGAACATTCCCGAAGCCTACGGCGGCGTCGACCTGGACAAGATCTCGACGCTGGTCGTGTCCGAGGGCGTGGCGCACCACGCGTCGTTTGCCGCGAGCTTCGGCGCGCAGGCCAACCTCACCATCCTGCCGATCTACATGTTCGGCACCGAAGCGCAAAAGCAGAAGTACCTGCCGGGTCTCGTGTCAGGCGAAGTGGTCGGCGCGTACTGCCTCAGCGAATCCGGCTCCGGTTCCGACGCGCTCGGCGCCAAGACGAAGGCAACGAAACAAGCCGACGGCAGCTACGTGATTTCCGGCGAGAAGATGTGGATCACCAACGGCGGCTTCGCCGACGTCTACATCGTGTTCGCCAAGGTCGACGGCGAGCACTTCACCGCCTTCATCGTCGAGCGCAAGTGGGCCGGTGTGTCGAGCGGCAAGGAGGAGCACAAGCTCGGGTTGCACGGCTCCTCCACCACTCCCGTGCTGCTGCAGGATGTGAAGGTACCGGCTGACTCGGTGCTGGGTGAAGTCGGCAAGGGCCACAAGGTTGCGTTCAACGTGCTGAACTTCGGCCGCTTCAAGCTCGGCGCCATGTGTTCGGGCGGCGCGAGGAAGAACATCGAAGAGGCCGCGAAGTACGCCGCCGGCCGCAAGCAGTTCAACACGCCGATCGCCAACTTCGGCGCCATCAAGCACAAGCTCGGCGAGATGACCGCGCGCCAGTACGCGCTCGAAAGCATGATGTATCGCACGGCGGGGCTGATCGATCAGCGCATTGCCGCCATGCCGGACAAGAAGGCCGGCGACGGCACGCCGATGCTGGAGGCGCTCGAAGAGTTCGCCGTCGAGGCGTCGATTGCCAAGGTGCTCGGCAGCGAGACCGTCGATTTCGTCATCGACGAGAACCTGCAGATCCACGGCGGCAACGGCTTCGTGCACGAGTACGCCCCCGAGGGCCACTATCGCGATGCGCGCGTCAATCGCATCTTCGAAGGTACGAACGAGATCAACCGCCTGCTGATCCCGGGCATGCTGCTGAAGAAGGCGCTGAAAGGTGAACTGCCGCTGATTGCGGCGGCCAAGGCGCTGCAGGACGAGATCATGAGCCCGTCGATGAGCATGCCGGACGACAGCGAAGGCGCGCTGGTCGCCGAAGCGCGCGCGTGCGCGGCCTTCAAGAAGGTGGTGCTGATGGTCGCCGGCACGGCGATGCAGCGCTACGGCACGAAGCTGGAACAGGAGCAGGAAGTCCTGAGCTATCTCGCCGACATCCTGATCGACGCTTATGCCGCTGAGAGCGCAGTGCTCCGCGCCCAGGACGCAGCCGGCCGGAAGATCTCGCAGGCCGGCCTCCACGAAGATGCGGCGCGCATCACGGTAAACGAAGCCGCCGGCCGCATCGAACTGGCGGCCCGAAGCGCGCTGGCGGCGATGGCTGACGGCGACGTGTTGCGCACGCAGCTTGCGGCGCTCCGTCGACTACTGAAGGTCACGCCGGTCAACACCGTCGTGATGCGCCGCCGCCTGTCAGAGGCGACGGTCGCGAAGGGTGACTACATTTTCTGACGCTACCGTTGTAGCAGGTACGTCGCCTTGACGACCAGTTGGCGGTCCTTCCGGCCGAAGATATCGGCCGGCAGGCCCGTTTGCGACTGGTCGTTATAGACGATGTAGATGTCGCTGCCCGGACGGTAGATGAAGTTGAAGCGCACGTTGTTCGAGATATCGTGCGTCAGCGTGTTGTATTGCGTCAGGCTGCGGACCGTCATGCGCGGCGAGAACGTGTAATCGATGCGCAGCGTCGACAGGTTCACCACGAACTTGCCCCACGGCATGTCGACGTCGTTACGGTTGTATTGCAGCTCGGTGGAAAACTGGCTGGTCACGCGAGCGCCCGCGGCGGCCGAAACGTTCAGGCGCGATCCACCATAAAAATCCGTCGGCGTCACTGACAGGCGCTGATAGAAGCGGCGGCCCGGGCTCGTGTTGAGGGTGAAGTACCACTCGTGCATCGAGTACCGACCCGCCGGGATCGTGACGTCCGGCCGGATGCGGAACGGCACGTCGAGCACGTCGTACACCTTCTGGTAGAAGACGTTGATGAAGGTGTCATCGCGCAGCGTCGTACCCAGCATCACGTGGTGGTTACGATAGACGAGCCGATTGTCCTGGTCGGTGGTGTAGGTCAGCACGTACATCGGCTCGAACAGCTTCACCTTGCCGGTCTTGGGACGCGGCGTCGGGCCGAAGTGCGCCTTGGTGGTGCGGATGCCGGTGCGCTGCACGAAGCCGGCCTCGGCGTTGAAGTTCTCCTGCACGTCGAGGTAGTTCAGGTACAGGTTCCACTTCGTATCGCGATACGCGACGCGACCGAAGTAGGCCATGTCGTTGCCGTCCTTGCCTGGCGTCTCGGTCTTGGCGACGTAGCCTTGCAGCTGCATGTTCGAGCTGGGCGCAATGTTGGCGTCCACGCCGAAGGTGCGGTTGAAGTGGTTGGTCGTGCCGCCGACGACGTCCTTGTTGATGAAGATGGCGCCGACGCGCGAGCGCTTGAGCACATCACGGCTGTAGCGGCCGACAAAGAAGTTCGCGCCATCCACGCCAAACGCATCGTCCGTCTGGATGTCGAGC
>DATMJU010000106.1:0-7568 GCA_035553795.1 Vicinamibacterales bacterium | reverse complement strand
GGTGATGACGTTGTAGACGGTGAGCGGGATCCAGGCGTTGCCGGCACAGCCGACGGCCAGCTTCGGGACCAGGCCGCCGGGAGTCTCGGCGAACACCAGCGTCGGCACCGTGCCGGTGGTGGACCGCATCAGCGGCACCAGGCTGCCGTAGGCGCCCGGCGTCGTGCGGGTGCTGCGCAGGTGGTTGTTGTAGAGGAATCCCAGGCCCTTCGACACGTAGAACGTGCCGCCCCAGGTGCTCAGGGTTTGCGTGACGGCGATCATGTTGCCCTCGGCGTCCGCCACGGCAAACGAGGTCGTGCCGGTGCTGATGCGCGGCGTTGGCGCCGTCGGCGTCGTGGGCGCGTCGTCCGGAGGCGTGCGCTCGTAACGCATCGCTTTCTTCGCATCGATCTTCGCGAACAGCGCCTTGGCGTGCGCGTCGGTGAGGTGCTCCTCGAAGTCCACCGGCCACCGTTCCGGGTCGGCAACGCGGCGCAGTGGATCGCGGACCTTCCAGGCTTCCATCAGGTAGTGGAAATAGTCAGCGTCCGTCGTGGCACGCGCGCCAGGCTTTGGCTGGTAGTTCTCGAGGACGTGCAATGACTCGAACAACTGGATGCCAGTTGAAAGAGGCGGCCCGCCGGCATAGAGGGTGTGACCGCGATAGTGGCCGGCCACCGGCGCGCGCTCGATGGCGCGATACTGCGCGAGATCGGCGTAGGTCATGATGCCGCCGTTCTCTTCCATGTCGGCGGCGATCTTCTTCGCGATCTCGCCCTTGTAGAACGCGTCGGCGCCGCCCTTCTGGATCGCCTTCAGCGTGGCCGCGTAGTCCTTGTTGAAGAAGCGATCGCCCGGGCGCGGCACCTTGCCGTTGGGCAGATAGATCTTCGCGGCCTCGGGCCACTTGTTGAGGAAGCGGCGTCCCTCGGCGATGCTCGACGGCAGGCCTTCATCGAGGATGAAGCCTTCGTCGGCGAGGGAGATCGCCGGCGCCACGAGGTCTTCCCACTTCACCTTGCCGGAGCCGTAGTTGCGATAGAGGTAATCAAGACCCGCGACCACGCCCGGGATATTGGCTGCCGCGGGACCATCCGCGACGACGCGGCCGTCCTGCACCATCAACCGGTTGTCCGCCGTCGCCTTGATCGGCGTCATGTCCTTGTATTCCACGACGGTGGGCTTCTTCATGCCCTTCAGGTAGAGCACCGCCGCTCCATCGCCGCCAATGCCGGACGCTTCCGGTTCGACGACGCCGAGCGCGAAGGACACGGCGATCATCGCGTCAACAACGTTGCCGCCCTTCTCAAACGCCAGCCGCCCGGCTTCCGACGCCAGTGGATGTCCCGAGACGACCACCGCGCCGTTCGATGTCACTACCGGCTTGATCAGCGGCTGTGCCGCGACCATTTCGTCGATCACCGATTCGAAGTCGGCTTCGGTCTTTGCCGCAGTCGCGCGGGCGCGATGCTGCTCGCGCGCCGTGGCCCACTGCCCGGCTGATGGCCCCGACGAGTAATACAACGTCTTCAACGTCGTCCACACGCGATCGAACATCGCGCCGAACAAGGTCGGCGAGACCGGGATCTCCGCCGGCACGACGCCGCCGTCTTCATGGACCGGCAGCGGCGCGGCCACCCTCCACAACTGGAACGCGCTGTTCAGCGCGAACATTGGCGGCGCCTCGCCATCGTCGCGCAGCGGGTTGCCGTTGTAGACAGGTTGCGGATCAGGCAGCCCGGTCACGAGCAGCGTCTTGCCATCAGGCGACCACGCCGGAGCGCCGCCCTTGCGAGAAACGAGTTGCGGCTGCGCGGCGGGCTTGCTGCGCGGAATCAGATCCTCGGTCGGCTCGGGCCGCGGCGGTTCCGCGGTGGCGACCCACACCGAGCCAATACCTTCACGCACCGCATAGAACGCGATGCGCGCATTGTCTGGCGCCCATGACGGATACGCCTCGTTGCCACGCACGCGCGTGACGCGATTGGCCCTCAGCGGCCGTCCTTCGTTGTTGACGGACTGAACAGAAGACGTCACGGGCTTCGGCGCCCGCCCACCGAGCGGAATCGGCTTCTGGATCGCCGCCGATGGCACCGGCATCCACCACAGGTCAAGGTCGTCTTCCGAGTCGCGTTCCGAGATGAACGCGACCTTCGTGCCGTCAGGCGAGACGCGCGGATACGCTTCACTGTCCGAAGTTTCCGTGAGCGCCATCGGCGCCATCCACGCGTCCGAGCCGGAGACCGGCATCGAGATGTGAAGGTCGTATTGCAGGCTCGGGTCACCGTTACGGTCGGTGGGCGGCGCGTCGCGATGCGCGAACACGATGCGGCCATCCTTCGTCCACGAGGGCCAGCGCTCATCGCCGGTCATCGTGGTGACGGCGACCGGCGTGCCGTCGGCCACACCGTTCTTGATCGCCACGACCATGATGTCGAACCCGGCGCCGCGATCGACCGCGTACGCGATCCGGTTGCCATCAGGAGACCATGCCGGCTCGCGTTCGATCCTGAGGTCCTCCTTCGCGCCTTGCGCTA
The DNA here is from genome assembly GCA_035553795.1 of Vicinamibacterales bacterium. Lineage (GTDB taxonomy): Bacteria > Acidobacteriota > Vicinamibacteria > Vicinamibacterales > UBA2999 > 12-FULL-67-14b. Next base: position 5,049 of record DATMJU010000106.1, on the reverse strand, counting down.
CGGAGGACAAGCTCGGGCTGCTTATGGCCCTCGCTTGCTTCCCATCGGCCGTCATCGTCCAGATGCGATCGAGGTACGAGACGGCGACGCGCTTGCCGTCGGGCGACCACGCCGGCTCCTGCACGCCCGCCGGCGAGAGCTGCCCGCCTACGCTCGCTTCGCGAGCTTCGGCGCGGTCACGCCGTAGCTCCGCGGAGGCGGAGGCGTGTCCGGTGAACGACGATGCCAGCGCGCAGGCGGCGGCGATAGCGAGAAACGGCTTCTTGGACACGTCCAGTCCTTCCGGGTTAGGGATTCGCGGTCAAGGTCTTGAGCAGTTGCGCTTCCGTCATACCGAAGTGCTCCCACAACTCGAGGAAAGACTCGGACGGCGCGACGGTGGGGTTGACGATCCCGAAGTGATGCAGCGAGACGCCCGTGTTTCCGAGGTGACCGGCGGCGAGCGCGGCAAATCCGCGTGGGCCTGAGGACGGCGTGCCGATCAGTCCGTCTTCGAGGGTAAGGACCTTCGTGTAGCGCGACGCGATGCCGGCGAAGAAATCGTCCGCCAGGGGAAAGCCGTTGATGATGATGGCATCCGTCGGTACGCCCTGCGCGCTGGCCTTCTCCGCGGCTGCAGCCGCGATGTATGACGGGGCGCCAATCGTGAGGATCACCGCTTTCGCATCGCCATGCGAGCGCAACGGCGTCGTCGGCGTCCACGCCTCGGTGCCCTGCCACAGTGGATCGCTGCCGCCCTGCTTCGTCAGCACCGGCAGCGTGTCGCGCGGGATGGCGACGATGTGCCCGCCGTAATGCGCGGCGGCGTCACGCACCGCGATGAACGCGGACCTGGCGTCCGCCGGGGCGTAGATTCGGTGCAGGAACGGCAGGTAACCCAGCGACAGGTTGATCCAGTCGAGGCTCCAGCCAGAGAAATGGTCGCGGCCCGTGCACGCGCCGACGTGCGACAAGTGCATCAGCACGTTCAGGCCTTCGTTGGCGCCGCTCAAGTTGCGCTGGTAGCGCCAGAATTCGAAACCCTCGCGCGCAATGCCCTCAGTGAACGCGGCAAATGTCGCAAACACGTTCAGCTGCGGCTGGCCCTGCACCATCGACAGACCGTTGGTCACCAGCGTAGCGGCCTGTTCCTGGATACTCATCTCGATCGAGTGACCAGCCGGCACGAGCGCCGCGGCCTTGCCGAGCTTCGTGGACGGGTTCAGGTCGCACGAGACAAAGAAGCAGTGCTTGGGGAACTTCTTGGCCACGGCCGCATACGCAGCTTCGGAGCCGGCGCGGGCCGAGACCGGCTTATCGGTGCCGGGCAATGAGATCCCCGCCACATCCGCGGCGTCGAGCACGAGGTTAGGCGAGCCTGGCTTCGGCCGAGCGGACTGGGCAACGACCTTCTTCGGCTGCTGCCGCAACGCCGACAGGGCGGCCTGCTCGGCCGCCGTGAGCTGCAGCATCGGGTTGGCGAGCACGGCGGCGTGATCGCGGCCCTTCATGCCACCGTCGTGATGCGCTTCGCCACCGGGGAGACCGTTCACGTAGAACAGGCACTCGAGCATGGCGTGGGGATCGCGATAACTCATCAGCGATCCAGGAATCTGCACTTCGCGATCGAGCGCGACCTTGTGCTTGGCGGCAAAGTGTTCCGCCTCCTGCGCGATACCGTAACGCTGACCGAAATCGTGGATCGTCGCCTTCGTGCCAGCCGACGAGCCAAAGCCGACCGGGTAGATCAACGACGGCTTGCCGTCGCGCGCCAGCTCCGACGCACGCTTGTACGCGGAGAACAACTGGCGGCGATCGTGCAGCGACGGGATCTCGATGACCTCGATGCCGAGGCTGGCCACGATCGGACGCGGATCCTTGTTCATCACCTGCTCGGTCGTGCCCGAGAGTTGAATGCCGTTGCGATGCATCACGAGCGTCATCGGCGCCTTGTGCAGGCTGGCGGTGATCAAGCCGTTGAGCGCCTGACCTGAGATCCAGCCCGCGTCACCGCAGTGGCAGATCACGAACGCGTCCGCGCCGTGCGCCGCCCGCAGGCCGAGCGACCATCCGGCGGTGGCGGGCACGGTGATGCCGAGGCGGCCGGAGCCAATCGGCGAGCCGCCGGGAATCCACGACACGTGACCCGCGATGTCCAGGCTGCGGCGGAAGCTGTCGATGACACGTTCGCGCGGCAGGAAGCCGAGCGCGGCGAGCGCACCGTAATAGCCGATGCTGGTGTGACCGTGCTCGATGGAAAACTGACGCCCCTGATAATCGGTGACGCCCAGCGTCATCAGCAGCGGGCCAATCAACTCGAGACCGCCGCCGAGGTGGTCGATGTCGTTGATCTTCGCCAGCGAGATCAGCGATTCGATGGCGACCGTCGCCGCGGTCTTCTCGAGGCCGGCCAGCGCGGCGTCCTGCGCATCCGACAGCGCGGCGGCGCGGAGGTCGACGGCAAACGGCAGCACCTCCGAGCGCACGTCGGCGCCCATGGTCGGCGTCTGTTTCAACAGCGCGGCGTTGCGGGCGTCCTGCTCGCCGGCCAACCGGCGAAGCGAATCAATGTGTGCGGCGCGAGTCTGGGTCACGGATGCATCAGCTCCAAAAACAGCGTCTCATCGCGGCGCCCTGCGCCGCGAAATTGCTGAAGGGAAAGCCAAAAGTTTATCAGTAAAATGGAGAGATGGTCTTGCTGCGCTACCTCTACGTCGTGGCGCTGGTGCTCTGGGTCGGCGGGCTCATCGTTGCCGGCGCGATCGTGGCGCCATCCGTGTTCGGCGTGCTCCAGGCCTGGAACGAGGCGCAGGGGCGCGTCCTGGCCGGGCAGGTGTTTGGCGAAGTCCTGATGCGCCTGACGTGGCTGTCGTACGTCATGGGCACGGTGATGTTCGTGACGCTTACGCTGCACCGGCTCCTCGGGGCGCGGCCCATCAAGTATGGCGTGCGCGTCGGCATCATGGGCGTCATGTTGTTGATGATGGCGGTCACCGGGATGTGGGTGATCCCGCGCGTCAACGCCATCCAGGCGCAGGTCGCCGGTCCGGTGTCGGCGCTGGCCGCCGCCGATCCGCTGCGCGCCGAGTTCGATCGCCTCCACGGCACCTCAAACATTCTGTTTGCGATTACCGCGATTGGCGGCCTCGCGCTTTGCTTCTGGGAATCAAGGGAATAGCTGATTCGCCGATTAGGGATTGAAGATTCCAACATGAGCCGCACGATCACATTGATTCCCGGTGATGGCATCGGGCCCGAAGTTACCAACGCCGTCGTCCGCATCCTGGCCGCGGCCGGCTTCTCTCCGGAATGGGAGTCGTTCTCCGCCGGCGCGGAAGCGGTAAAGGAACACGGCACGACGCTGCCGCAGCCGCTGCTCGACTCGATTGCGCGCAACAAGATTGCCCTGAAGGGCCCGATCACGACGCCCGTCGGCAAGGGCTTCACCAGCGTCAACGTCGGCCTGCGAAAAGCGTTGGATCTCTACGCCAACCTGCGGCCGGTGTGGAACCTGCCCTCGGTGCCGTCGCGCTTCCAGGGCGTGGACCTGGTGATCGTGCGCGAGAACACCGAAGATCTGTACGCGGGCCTCGAGCACACCGTGGTCCCCGGAGTCGTCGAGAGCCTGAAGATCATCACGGAGGTCGCGTCAACCCGCATCGCGGTGTTTGCGTTCGAGCAGGCGCGCCGGCGCGGACGGAAGAAGGTCACCGCCGTGCACAAGGCCAACATCATGAAGTTGAGCGATGGCCTGTTCCTCGAGTGCGCGCGCAAGGTGGCGGCGCGCTACCCTGACATCATCTTCGACGATCGCATCGTCGATGCCGCGTGCATGCACCTGGTGATGCATCCCGAAAAGCTTGACGTGCTGCTGTTGCCAAACTTGTACGGCGACATCGTATCCGATCTGTGCGCGGGCCTCGTCGGCGGCCTCGGCGTCGTGCCTGCTGCCAACCTTGGCGAGAACGGGGTCGGCGTGTTCGAAGCCGTGCATGGCACCGCGCCTGACATCGCGGGCCGAGACGTCGCGAATCCGACCGCGCTGTTGTTATCTGCAGTGTTGATGTTGCAGCACCTCCAGGAAGATCTGAAGGCCGGTGCGATTCTCGCGGCGCTGAAGAAAGTGCTGGCCTCGGGCCACGTCACTCCCGACCTCGGCGGGCCGGCGTCGACAACATCTTTTGCGGACGCAATCTGTCGCGAGCTATCATCTACGTAGCTGATCGATGCGTCCCGACACCATTGTCGAAGCCGTCCTCGCCAGGGAAGACGTCGCGCGTTTTCTCGAGGGCAGCCATGGCCTGAAAGGCGATGCGGCGCGGACCCGCGTGATGCAATACCTCGACGAGCTGCAGACCACGCAGCGCTACGAGTTGTATCGCGCGCTCGAGTATCCCCTGCTGCCCATCCTGCGCAAGATCGAACGACACGGCGAACACCAGCAGCTCGCGGTGGACGCCGTGAAGAAGGGGCGCGTCGTCTACGCGTCGAACCATCGCAGCCACATTGATTACCTGGTCGAGCCGCTGGTCCTGGACGATGCGGGAATTCGGCCGCCGATTATTGCCGCCGGCATCAACCTGTTCGGCGGGCCGCTCGGACTGATCCACAAACACATCACCGGCGCGCTGCCGATCCGCCGCAACACCAAGGATCCGGCGTACCTGATCACGCTCAAGGCCTACGTCAGCGAGTTGCTCCACAAGCACGACCTGTTCTTCTACCCCGAAGGCGGCCGCAGCTATAGCGGCGAGCTGAAGAACGTGAAGACGGGCCTGCTCAACGCCGCGCTCGACGCGCAGGTGCCGGGACTGAAAGTCATCCCGGTCGCGGTGGCCTACGACCTCGTGCTCGAGGATCACGTCATAGCGCGGCAGAAGGTGAAGCGCCGCCAGAAGGCGTTCAGCCGCGAGATCGCCGAGCTGGTGCGCTACGCCGTGGGCTATCGGAGCCGGGCGTTCGTGACGTTCGGCAAGCCGATCTCGCTCAGCGGCATCGATCCGGAGAACAAGAAGTCCGTCATCGACCTGACGCGCCATATCCGGGACGAGATCGGCAAACAGTACAAAG
>DATMJU010000105.1:0-10364 GCA_035553795.1 Vicinamibacterales bacterium | reverse complement strand
GCGCATGCGCTCGAGCAGGCGCGCATCGTGGTGTCCACGCTCAACACGACGAAGTACCTGCCGGCGGACATGGCCACTCCTGAGGATCCAGCCTTCGACCCGGCCGAGATCTACGGTATCGTCAACGCGGACTTGCGCAAGGCGTATGACGTTCGCGAAGTGATCGCGCGCATCGTCGACGGCTCGCGTTTCGACGAGTTCAAGGAGCGTTACGCGACGACGCTCGTCTGCGGGTTCGCCCGGCTCCATGGCTTCCTGGTCGGCATCATCGCCAACAACGGCGTGCTGTTCTCTGAGTCCGCGCTCAAGGCGACACACTTCATCGAGCTGTGCAACCTTCGCGGCATTCCTCTCGTGTTCCTGCAGAACATCACCGGCTTCATGGTCGGCAAGCAGTACGAACGCGGCGGCATCGCGAAGGACGGCGCCAAGATGGTGCACGCCGTCGCCAATTCCGTGGTGCCGAAGTTCACGGTAATCGTCGGCGGATCGTTCGGCGCCGGCAACTACGGCATGTGCGGCCGCGCTTACGATCCGCGGATGTTGTGGATGTGGCCCAACGCCCGCATCTCGGTGATGGGCGGCGAACAGGCTGCGGGTGTGCTGACGACGGTCAAGAAGGATCAACTCGCGCGTGAAAAGAAGACCTTGAGCGCGGCCGAAGAATCAGAGATCAAGACGCCGATCCTCCAGAAGTACGACGCCGAAGGATCGCCCTACTACTCGACCGCGAGATTGTGGGATGACGGAATCCTCGATCCCGCCCAGACACGCAATGCCCTCGCGCTCGGGTTATCGGCGTCCTACAACGCGCCGATCCCGGCGGCGAAGTTCGGCATTTTCAGGATGTAGTGGCTACGAGCACCCTTCCGTAACCATCTTCATCGTCAGCACCGTCAGGCGCGGCATACCGTTCGTGCTCGGCTTCTCCTCCGGACGCATTGTCGGTGCGGTCACGAGTTCCTGGACAGAGGTCGGCATTGGCGCGGGCTGCGCGGTGCCGGTGATCTCGACCTTGTGGCCCACGTGCTGCGAGAAGTTCAAGGTCGCGCTTGGGGTCAGCAAGTAGGTCGGCAGATCCGTCACCGTTGTCGGACTCGCCGCGACGGGCGTCAGCAGGTAGATCCCCGCGAGGCCGGGCTGGCGATCGGGAGGCATCTTGGTGGGATCATCCGGAGCGGGCTTCCACAATCGGATGCAGCCGATGGTCTTCACGTCCTGCATGAGGTTCTTCGCCGCGGCCTGTCCCTGCGGTGTGATTCTCTCCGTGCCAGGCTGAGGCGGGGTATGCGCCTGCCCCGACAGCGCGGCTGCAGAAAGTGCCAAAGCGGCGGTAACAGCAACAATGAAACGTCCCATCGTCTTCCTCCATCGATGGGTTTTGCACGAAGCGAGCCATATACAATTACAGCAGTGACTACGACCTATCAGTACCTGACTGTTGAGCGGCACGGCGGAGTTGAACGCGTCACGTTGAACCGGCCCGATGTCCGCAACGCATTTAACGAACACGTCATCGCCGATCTGACCGGATGGGCAACGCGCGCGCACGCCGACGCCTCGTTGCGCGTCGTTGTGATCGGCGGCGCCGGCAAGGTGTTCAGCGCCGGAGCCGACGCGGCATGGATGGCGAAGATGGCCGCCTATTCGCACGACGACAACCTGCAGGACGCGCGAAAGGCCGCGGAGATGTTCCTGGCGATCAACACGATTCCCGCGATCGTGATTGGCCGGATCCAGGGAGCCGCCCTTGGCGGGGGCTCCGGTCTCGCCGCCGTCTGCGACATCGTGGTCACCGAGTCCGACGCGCTGTTTGGCTTCACCGAAACGAAGCTCGGCATCCTCCCGGCGATGATTTCGCCCTACGTGCTGCAGAAGATCGGCGCGTCCGCCGCGCGTGACTTGTTCCTGACCGGCCGGCGCTTCGATGCGGCCAAGGCGAAGGAAATCGGGTTGGTCCACGAGGTGGTCGCGCCTGGACAACTCGATGAAGCGGTCGAGCGCTACGTCACCGAATCGCTTTCGGCGGCGCCAACAGCGGTGGCGCGAGCCAAGCGGCTCATCCCGAACGTGCTCGGGAAATCTCCGGCAGACGTCGTCGGCATCACCGCTGAAGCGATCGCCGCGCAACGCGTGTCGCCCGAAGGACAAGAAGGCTTGAAGGCGTTTCTCGAGAAACGCAAACCGGGCTGGACTTCCTGACCACCTGACCACCTGACCACCTGACGACCTGATCATGCTAAAGCGCCTGCTGATCGCCAATCGCGGTGAGATTGCCCGCCGCATCATTCGCGCCTGCCGTGAGCTCGGCGTCGAGACCGTTGCGGTGTATTCGGAAGCCGATGCCAAGGCGCCGTACGTCGGCGAGGCGGATCGCGCCGTTCGCATTGGGCCCGCGCCCGCACGCGAGAGCTATCTCAACATCGACGCCATCATCACGGCAGCCCGCGAGAGCGGCGCTGACTCGGTGCATCCGGGCTACGGCTTCCTGTCCGAACGCGCGCCATTCGCGCGCGCTTGTGAAGACGCCGGCCTGATCTTCGTGGGGCCCCCGTCGTCGTCGTTGCTGAAGATGGGCTCAAAGATTGGCGCCAGAAAGCTCCTGACCGGGGCCGGCGTACCGGTGGTGCCCGGGGAGACGCCGAGCGACCAGAGCGACGCATCGCTCACAGCCGCAGCGGGGCGCGTGGGCTTCCCTGTCCTCATCAAGCCATCCAGTGGCGGCGGCGGCATTGGCATGAAGGTCGCGCGCTCGGCGGAGCAGATGGCCGAGGCGCTGGCCGCGGCGCGACGCGAAGCCAAGGCATCCTTCGGCGACGACACGTTGTTCATCGAGCGGCTGATCGAGCAACCACGCCACGTGGAGATCCAGGTGTTCGCTGACAACCACGGCAACGTGGTGCACCTGTTCGAGCGCGAATGCTCGGCGCAGCGCCGTCACCAGAAGATGCTCGAAGAAAGCCCCTGCCAGGCGCTCAGCCCAAGCGTCCGCGCCAGGATGGGCGAAGCCGCGATTGCCACGGCGAAGGCCGTTGACTACCGCAACGCCGGGACGTGCGAGTTCCTCCTCGAGGGGTCCGGCGATTCGGCGCGCTTCTATTTCCTCGAGATGAATACGCGGCTCCAGGTCGAGCACCCGGTCACTGAGTGCGTCACGGGTGTTGACCTGGTCCATGCGCAGTTGCGGGTCGCCTCCGGGGAGCCGCTGCCCTTCACCCAAGAGGGACTCTCGCAACGCGGCCACGCCATTGAGTGCCGCATCTACGCCGAGGATCCGTCGCAGGGGTTCCTGCCGCAGGCTGGAACGCTCGAGCGCTACTCGGAGCCGCAGGGCCCGGGGATTCGCGTGGACAGCGGCGTCCGGCAAGGCTCGGAAGTGTCGGTGTTCTATGACCCGATGCTCGCCAAGCTCATCGTCCATGCTGAAACCCGCGATGCGGCCCGGCGGCGCGCGCTCACGGCGCTCGATAACTACTCGATTGCGGGCATCAGGACCAACATCGAGTTGCTGAAGCAGATCCTGGTGCATCCACAGTTTGTGGACGCGGCGATCGACACCGGGTTCCTCGATCGCGAGGTGCAGGCGCTGGTCGCCAACATTCCGGCGATCCCCGATGACGAGGTCCGCGCCGTCGATGCTCCTCCAGCCTCTACAGTTGCGCCGAAGGATCCCTTCATTGGCCTGAGCGGCTGGCGAATCGACGGACGCACCACGTGGAGCGGCGCCGCGACGAGTTCGCGCACGGCGCGGAGGCAAACCCGCAACGATTCCGGCGTCATGTCGCCGATGCCGGCAACCGTGGTCGCCATCAAGACCGCGGCCGGCGAGAAGGTGGCTGAGGGTGACACCGTCATCGTGCTCGAAGCGATGAAGATGGAACTGCCGATCAAGGCGCCGCGCAGCGGCGTGGTGAAGGCGATTCACTGCGCGAAGGGCGACCTCGTCCAACCCAATGTGACGCTGCTCGAGATCGAGTGATGCGGGTTCCCTCGAAGGTCACGATCGTCGAAGTCGGGCCGCGGGACGGCCTGCAGAACGAACGCTCGGCCATCTCCACCGCCGACAAGATTGCGTTTGTCGATCAACTCTCTGGCGCAGGTCACCGGGTCATCGAGGTCTCGGCTTTCGTGTCGCCGAAGTGGGTGCCCCAGATGGCAGATGCCTCTGGTGTGTTCGCCGGGATCACGCGGCATCCAGGCGTTCGCTACACGGCGCTGGTCCCCAATCGCCAGGGCCTTGAACGAGCGATTGCCGCCGGCGCATCTGAGGTGGCAATCTTCGCGGCCGCTTCTGAGACGTTCAGCCGCCGCAACATCAACCAGACGATCGACGAATCTCTCACGACCTACGCGGCGGTCTGCGCCGACGCCAAGGCGGCAGGCCTGCGCGTGCGCGGATACCTGTCCACGTGTTTCGTTTGCCCCTTCGAGGGCCCCATCGCGCCGGCGCAAGTCGCGACGGTCTCGAGGAAGCTGTTCGATCTCGGCGTCTATGAAGTGGTGATCAGCGACACGATCGGCGCCGCGCATCCCGGACACGTACCTGCGGTCCTTGACGCCGTCACCGCGCAGGTACCGCTTGCCAACGTCGCCCTGCATTTCCACGACACGCGCGGCACCGCGCTCGCCAACGTGCTCGCCGGTCTTGACTACGGCGTCACGACGTTCGACAGCTCGGCGGGCGGCCTCGGCGGCTGCCCCTTCGCACCGGGCGCCGCAGGCAACCTGGCGACCGAGGATTTGCTGTTCATGCTGAACGGCCTCGGCATCGAGACCGGCGTGTCACTGGACGATGTGGCAAAGGCATCGCGACTGATCGAGAGCAAACTGGATCACAAGCTGCCCTCGCGGTACCTGCAGGCCCCCGCCCTAAACTTTTAACTACTTTAAACTTTTGACTTTCAACTTCTAACTTCAGGTCGGTAGGATCCGTCCGGGCGAGGACTCGGCCAAAGTGGCCGACTCCTCGCCCGAAGGCTTCAAGGTGGGTCAGGTCTTACGCGGTGCTTTCCGAGGCTGAATTGCGCGAGACGCGCAACTGGTTGGTAACATCTCTTACGCCGCTCACGCTTTCGGCGACGTCTTCGGCGCGGCGCTTCTGGTCACGGCTCTCGACTGAGCCGGTCAGCGTCACTTCGCCCTGTTCCACCACGACCTCGATCTCCGATGCATCAAGCACCGGGTCGTCGGTCATGCAATCGCAAATCTCTTCACGGATCCGATCGTCGGATCGCTGGTAGCCCTTCGGGCCGCGTCCCTGAAATCCGGTCCGCGACTCATACCGGCGCCAGTAGCCGCCGCGCTCCAGCCGTCCCCTCAAAGGCAGCGCATCCGTCTTAACCCGATCATCGAACCAGGGTCGCGGTTCCGCCGCTGGACGTTCGCTCCAGTCGCGTTCGGAACGGCTGTGCCCTTCGTCGAGGTGTCGTCGGTAGTCCGCCATGTGGGATTCGCCGATCAAGAAAGCAAACTTTCTGCCACGATCAACACAGGTCAGAGCTGAGAAAACCGCCGATTCTTACGGCTGGGCTTGGAAGAATTTGCATCTGCCAACCCAAGTAGGGCAACGCGTCACCCACCATTGCCCGAAATGGTCGGCCTCGTGATTGCACGCCCCTCGATATGCTCCGCTCACGCTCCTCTGCCCGCGCGCCGCGCTTCAGCGCGACGGATTACGCGGGCTCAGGCGTGCTGTTCAACAAAGTCGCGTTGATCACTGGCGGCGACTCGGGGATTGGCCGCGCGGCGGCGGTGCTGTGCGCGCGCGAAGGCGCGGAAATCGCGATCGTCTACCTGAAGCACGAGCAGGCGGATGCGGAACGGACGGCGGAAGCCGTCGCCGCCGAGGGGCGCAAAATTCTGCTGCTGCCGGGCGACGTCCGCAGCTCGGCCTTCTGCAAACGCGCCGTCGAGAAGACCGTCGCCACCTTTGGTCACCTCGACATCCTGGTCAACAACGCCGCGTATCAAAAGCACCGGGATTCGATTGGTGAGATCAACGATGCGCAATTGAAACGCACGTTCGAGACGAACATCTACGGATACTTCTTCATGGCACGGGCCGCGCTGGCGCACATGCGTGCCGGCGCGTCGATCATCAACGTGGGATCGATCACCGGCCTCGAGGGCAGCGCGCACCTGCTCGACTACTCCGCCACCAAGGGCGCGATTCACGCATTCACCAAATCGCTTGCGGCGAATCTCGTTGAGCGCGGCATCCGCGTCAACGCCATCGCCCCAGGCCCGGTGTGGACGCCGCTCAACGTGGCCGACAAGCCTGCGGATGAGGTGGCGCGCTTTGGCGAGAAGGTGCCGATGAAGCGGCCCGCACAACCCGAAGAAATTGCTCCCTCGATCGTATTTTTCGCTTCTTCCATTCATTCCAGCTACATCACCGGAGAAGTCCTGGCGCTATTGGGCGGAGAAACGACCGCGGCCTAGCGTCGAGGTTAGGTACTTCGTTTGCTTCCATCTCGTTGACCGGGGTAAGGTCAACCATAAGCACAATGCGTCACGAGGCCGCGTACGGGCGGAAAGCGAACGTCTGGGAAGATGTCGGGATCGGCGTGGCTGTGTTTGCCATGGCCACCGCGGCCGTCATCGGCATCGGCCTCTGGTTCCACTACGTTACGGGTGTCATCTTCATCCTCGCCACCGCTGTCCTGGCATGGCATAGCGGCTTCCGCCCGGCCTTTGTTGCCGGGGCGCTGAGCACCCTGGCGATGCCGTACCTGGTTCGCGCATTCGATACGCAGGCCGAAGTCATCAACATGCCGGTCCGCGTCACGTCGATCGCGGTCACGTCGCTCGTGGTCGCCTGGCTCTGCGGCAACCTCCACCGCTCGCGCGAGCGGCTGCTGATCGAACAATCACGTCTGCGCGAGAGCGAGAGCTTCCATCGCCTGATCGGCGAGCTGGCGTCCGACTTTGCATTTCATGCCCGCATCGATCCGGGCGGCCACGTCGTGATCGATTCCGCGACCAGCGGCCTGCGGGTGTTGCTCGGCTACACCATCGAAGATCTCCAGGCCCGTCCGGGCCTCGCGCTGATTCATCCCGAGGATCGCGCCAACATCCAGGATGCGCTGAGCCGCGCCAACGCAGGCGATGAGGTTCACGGCGAGGCGCGTGTGATCGCGAAGGACGGACACCTGGTCCACGTCGAGTATCGCGCGCACCCTGAGCGGCACGAGGACGGGACGCTGGCAGGCGTGCTGGGTGCCTTCCGCGACATCAGCGTGCAGAAGCATCAGCAGGCGGCGCTTGCTGCCGAGCGGCAGCGGCTGATCGTCGACATCGCGAAGCGGCAGGAGGTGGAAAGCCAGCTGCGCCAGGCGAAGGAAGAAGCGGAACGCCGCGCGGACGAAGCGGAAGAAGCACGGGCCGCGGTCAAGGATCGCGAGCACCGGCTCCACTACGAAGCGCAGTTGAAGGACGAGTTCCTCGCCACGCTCGCGCACGAGCTCCGCAATCCACTGGCGCCCCTGCGCAACGTCGCGGAGATCCTGCGCTTGGAACCCCTGTCCGAGACCGGCCGACACGCCACCGGGGTGATGGAGCGACAAATTTCCCAGTTGGTGCGATTAATTGACGATCTGATGGATGTCAGCCGCATCACGCGCGGCCAGCTCACGCTCCGCAAGGAGCGGGTCGATCTGCGCGCCATCGTTGAAAGCGCCGTCGAGACCGCGCAGCCGCAACTGACCGCGGCCGGGGTGTCACTGACCCTGGACATTCCGGCAGAGCCGCTGGTCCTCGATGCGGACGCCACCCGCATCGCGCAGGTCGTATTGAACCTGCTGACCAACGCGGCCAAGTTCACGCCTTCCGGAGGGCGCGTGTTCGTCAACGCGAGGCGGCAAGGCGATCGCGTGTCCCTGGTGGTTCGCGACACTGGTGTCGGCATCGCCCCCGAAGACCAGGAGAAGGTCTTCGGCATGTTCGTCCAGCTCAACCGCGACATGCGCCGTTCGCAGACCGGCCTGGGCATCGGCCTCACCCTCGTCAAGCAGATGACCGAGATGCACGGCGGCACGGTCACCGTATGGAGCGCCGGCACCGGTCAAGGCAGCGAATTCACCGTGACACTGCCGCTCGCCCTGACGGTGGAAGCTGAGCGTCCGCAGGGGCCTGTTGAGCCCGGGGAACGTAGTGCCCTCAAGATTCTGGTCGCCGACGATAGCCAGGACGGCGCCGACAGCCTCGCATTCCTGCTCAAGGCCGCCGGTCACGAGGTGTTCACGGCCTATGACGGCCGCACCGCCATCGCGCTCGCCGAGCAACACCGCCCGGACGTGGTCCTGCTCGATATCGGCATGCCCGAAGTCTCCGGCTACGACGTCGCCCGGGCCATCCGGCGCGAAGCCTGGGGCCGCTCGATGCGCCTCGTCGCCCTGACCGGGTGGGGCCAGGCCGAACACCGCCGCCGTTCCCTCGAGGTCGGTTTTGACGATCACCTCGTAAAACCGGTCGAGCTGGATGTGCTTGAGAACGTTCTGCAGTTAGGTAACGCGCCACCCATTTCCAGCAAAACCTAGCCATCGGCTGCGCCTTTCCCATCTCTTCCAAGGCTCCAGCGCCGAGCCTGGACACCCCAACAGTGGCACGTGGTTTGTAGTAGCCGAGGCAAGCGTGCCTATGCGCGCGGAGGGGACAGACGAGGATGAGTGCGAAGATTTGGTTGATTGTCGGGATGGTCGCGGTTCTGGCGACACCCGCAGCGGCACAGCAAACGACCACGCAGAACGACGATCAGCGTGGACGCGTAGCCATTACAACGGACGGCGACGCCGGTCTCTGGTGGCTTCCCGTAGCAGACACCAACGGCAAGAAGAAGCACCGCGGATCGGTGCAGCGCAACTCGTTCAACACGCCCCAGGGCCAGATGAACGTCGCCAACTTCACGGCGAACGTCTCATACGGCCTCGCGGACCGCGTTGACGTGTTTGCGGCCTGGGACGTCATTCAACGCGTCGACCGCGACAACCAGCAGCTCTTCAACAGCGATCCGGAACGTGGCGGCGTGGACCCGCGCGTGCCGTTCGCCAACGAGCGTTGGAGCGGCAACAAGATGGGCGACCTCAGGGTCGGCGCCAAGTTCGGCCTGCTCAGCGAGGCGGCGGGAAACCCCTTCGGCCTCGCGGCCCGCGGCTATGTGAACCTGCCGACCGGTGACAACGACGAGGGCGGCAGTCAGGGTGGCGTGTCGGCCGACGTCAGCGGCGTCATCAGCAAATGGGTCAACCGGCACTTCGTGTTGACCGGCGAGGTTGGCTACAACTTCCGCAAGAACCCTGAAGATCCCGTCGTGGCGCACGTGCCGAACTTCCTGCGCTGGGGCGCGGGCATCGGTATCACGCCGAACGATCACTGGTTGATCCACGGCGAGATGCTCGGCCGCACCTGGCAGCGCGACACCACGACGCTCGACGGCGTCATCATCGCCGAGGACGGCACCATCAGCCCGACGGTGTCCGTGACGGAACGCACCACTTCCTTCACGACCGGCATCACCTGGTTCGCGACCAACGGCTTCTTCATTGGCGGCGAGCTGCGCTTCGACACGCCGCGGCCGGCGCGCATCAACGCCTCGGAAGATTCCAACGGCGACTTCGTGGACTATCACGTCCGCATCGGCTGGAGCCCGCGCCGCTTCGTGCCGCCGCCCGTTGCGCCGACGCCTCCGCCGCCGGTTGCGCCGCCCGCGCCGGTTCACGAGCTGTCGGTGAAGGCCGCCTGCGACCCGTGCACGGTTGAAGTCGGCAAGACGTCGACGGTCACCGCGACGCCCACGTCCTCAATCTCGTGCGTCGTCACCTACAACTGGAGCGCGCCGACCGGCACCTTCGCCGACCGCACCCAGCAGAAGACCATCTGGACCGCCCCGATGCAGGAGGGCCCGGTGCCCGTGACGGTGACCGTCACCTGCCCGCAGGACGGCAAGACCGCCAGCGACACGGTGACCATCCAGGTCATCCGCCCCGCGGCGAAGGTCTACACGTTCGAAGACGTGCACTTCGACTTCGACCGCTACACGCTGCGGCCGGAAGCGCTGCGCGTCCTCGAACAGGCCGTGAGCGCGATGAAGGAAGATCCGTCGCTGCGCCTGACGCTCGAAGGCCACACCTGCAGCATCGGCACGGCCGAGTACAACCTGGCCCTTGGCGAGCGCCGCTCCACCGCGGTGCGCGATTACCTGACGCAGAACGGCGTCGCCGCGACGCGCCTGCAGACCGTCAGCTTCGGCGAGGAGAAGCCGAAGCACGATAACTCGCGCGAAGAGACGCGCCGGCTGAACCGCCGCGCCGCCCTCGTCGTGCGGCTCGATAAGTAAGGGACCTCATGCTCGAGGACCTGACCATGAT
>DATMJU010000104.1:0-7691 GCA_035553795.1 Vicinamibacterales bacterium | reverse complement strand
TCCGGGCATTTCAGCGCCGGGTCTTCCGCGATTCTCGCAATCGCCTGAGTGGTATTGAGCTTCGACTGCATCAGCAGGCGATACGCCGCGCGCAGCTTCTTCAGCGAATCATCCGAGAAGCCGCGGCGCTTCAGTCCGATCAGGTTGAGCCCGAACACGCGCGCCGGCCGGCTGCCCACGGTGCGGCCGTACGGCAGCGCATCCTTGGTGATCACCGAATAGCCGCCGATGAAGGCGTAGGATCCGACGCGGCAGAACTGGTGAACCGCCGAGCCCGCGCTGACATTCACGAAGTCCGAGATCGTGACGTGCCCGCCCAGCGTCGCGTGCGGCCCGAAGATCGTCTGGTTGCCGACGATGCAGTCGTGCGCGACGTGCACGTAGTTCATGAACAGGTTGCGATCGCCGATCGTCGTCACGCCGCCGCCGCCCGCGGTGCCGCGGTGGATGGTGACGAACTCGCGGAAGATGTTGCCCGCGCCGATCTCGAGCCGGGTCGGCTCGCCCTTGTATTTCAAGTCCTGCGGCGCCAATCCGATCGAGGCATACGGGAACACCTCGGTGCCGTCGCCGATGCTCGTATGCCCGTCGATGACGGCCGACGCGCCAATCTTGCAGTCGCGGCCAATGCGCACGTGCGGCCCCACGACCGCGAACGGCCCCACCGTGGTGCCCGGACCAATCTGCGCGGTCGGCGCGACGCGCGCCAGCGGATCGATCATCGCCACCGGCGTCACCGCCAGCAGCAACTCGGCTTCGGCGACGATCTGGCCATCCACTTCCGCCACGGCCGCGGCGCGCACCAGCGGGCCACGCATCGGGCCGCGGGTCACCGTCAGCTTCAGTTGATCGCCGGGGACGACGTGTTTGCGGAACTTGGCGTCATCGACGCCCCGCAGGTGCACGCCGTGGCCGCGATGATCGTCGAGGACCAGCAACGTCGCGGCCTGTGTCAGCGCCTCGATGGTGAGGACCGCCGGCATCAGCGGCTTGCTTGGAAAATGTCCCTGGAAGAAGTCTTCGTTGATGGTCACGTTCTTGAACGCGACCAGCCGCTTCCCCGGTTCATGCTCGGCGACGCTGTCGACGAGCAAGGTGGGAAAGCGGTGTGCGAGGCGATCTAATAGGTCCGCCCCCGCGGCGTGCGCGACGGCGGACAAGGTCTGCGGTCCGGAGCTCACTGACCCGGCGGCTTCGTCGGTGCAGTGGGCTTCGCAGCCGGCTTGCTGGCGGACGAATCGAGCTTCTTGATGACTTCGCTCGAAATATCCAGTGAGGCATCGGCCCACACCAGGCCCGCGTCGGGTCCGTTGAACACGAACTGGAGGCCCATGTCCTGGGCAACCTGCTGCAACACCGGCTCGAGGCGCTGCTGGAATTCCGCCTGCAGTGACTGCTGCAACTCCTGCACTTCGGCCTGCGCGTCCTGCGTGAAGCGCTGCACTTCGACGTTCAGCTTCTCGATGTTCTTCTGCAGGTCGCCGGCGGCGGAAGCGCTCATCACGGAGCCTTCCTTCTCGAGCTTCTGCTGCATCGCGGTGAGCTGCTTGTTCTTCTCGTTCAGCTCGGCGGCCTTCTTCTGCTGCAGGGCCTGGATACGAGTGGTCGCCACGCGGCCGTCAGCCGACTCGTTGGCAATCCGCTGCAGCACCACGTAGGCGACCTTCGCCCCCTGCGGGAACGGCTTGGGAGCGGGCGGCTGCGCCGGGGCCTGCGCCGCCGGAGCGGGAGCGGCCGGCTTCGCCTGGTCGGCGGCTGCCTGGGCATACACGGGAGCCGCGGCCAAAATGGCCGAAAGCGCCACAACAACAACGACAGATCTCATTTACCAAGTTCCTTTCAAGGAGTCCGGCTTGCCCGCCGTAGCCTCGCGCGGAGGCGGGAAACAACTGATTTTACCCCAGCCCCGGCCATAGGCCCTTAAGACCTCAAGCCCCAAAGACCTTAAGCCCCTACGGGTGCACAACCGTAATGGTGTAGTCGACCGGGCCGGTCAGCTTGCCGACGTCGAAAATGCGCACGCACAGCGAGCCGGCCAGAGTGGACACCGTGCCACTCAGATAGCTGGTCACCACCGCGTTATCGTTGTGCATCACCACGGTGCACGTGGCGCCGGCCAGCGTGCCCATGCTGAGGCCCACCTTCTCCGGGGCATTCTCGCCCAGCGAAGTCAGCGTCGCCGTCACGGTGCCAGTCGCGCCGTTATAGACCGGGTGCGTCTGGGCTCCGTTGACCGTCAGCGTGCCGGTAAATGTCTCCGTGACCGGCACGGGCGTGGCCGTGGTCGGCAAGTTGTCGATTTCAGCATCGCAGCCCGACAGGAGCGGGAGGGACAACACGAGTAAGCAAAGTGTCAGTGATCGCATTAGAAGGTCGAGCCTACGGCAAACTTGAAGGTGAACTTCTTCGCGGGGCGCAGGTTGTTGTCGAGCACGCCATACCGTTGCGGGTTATACGCGAAGATCAAACGGAACGGCACGTTCAGAACCGGCATGAAGAAGCGGATTTCGGCGCCGGTGGACGTCTTGAACGCGCTGGTTTCGCCAACCTTGCTCAGATACGGCAACGGAGCATTGGGGTCGACGAGCGAGGTGTTCGTGAACGGGTCGATGATCGCCGGCTGGCGCGGATCGACGACGTCGTTGATGTCTTCCTTCCAGACGAAGCGCTGGCCGATGTCGCGGACCTGGCCGGTGTCGTAGAACAGCACCAGGCGCACCGGACCGGCAATGTTGATCAGGTACTCGGCGTTGAACAACATCGTCTTGTTGCCGCCGAGCACGAGGCCCGTACCGCCGACCAGGTCACGCGGACCGATCGAGCGAATGTCGTAGCCGCGGATGGTGTACTCGCCACCGAGATACAGCGTCTCGGTAATCGGCAGCGTGGTCGTCTCCGCATACGGGCGGATGTATTCAAACTGCGTGCGGAAGCCGACCGACATGCGGCGAGTGAGCGGCTGGAATCGCGCGTATTCGAACCGCGGCTTGATGAAGTTGGTGTTGCCGCCAAGCCCGGCGAAATCCACCGACGCCGTCAGGCGCGTGCCGGAGTTGGGGAAGATCGGGTTGTCCACGGTGTTGTGGACCAGGCTCGGCACGATCTTGCTGATCGTGCGGCGGCCGCCCTCGCCAAGCAGCAGCGAATCACGCAGGTACGGATTGCGCTGCACCAGCTCGGGCGCGTAGTACACCGGGTTCAAGTCGGTGACCTTCACGGCCTCGTAGCTATAGGCCAGGAACATGCGCGAGAAGCCGGCCAGCGGGAAGCCCGAGGTGACGTTGCCACCGGTGGCTTCCTGCGTGAACTGGTCGATGTAGCGCAGCGTGCGCTTGTAGACGTCCAGGCCGCCCGTGATGTTGCGGTCGAACAGGAACGGCTCGGTGAACGCGATCTGGTAGTTCTCCGAACGCGAGCCGGCCTGCAACGACACGGTCAACGATTCGCCGCGGCCCAGGAAGTTCGACGTCTGGAACGAGAGCTGCCCGAAGAAGCCTTCGAACTGCGACACGCCGGCGCCGAACGTCAGCTGGTTGCGGTTCTGTTCTTCGAGCTTCAGCGTGACATCAACCTGGTTCTTCTCGCCGGGCGTCTTCTCGACGTTGATGCCCTGCCCTTCTTCGAGCGGCTTGAAGTAACCGAGCTGGTTGAGACGCTTGACGCTGTACTTGAGCGCTTCCGTGTTGAACGGCGCGCCTTCGAGCACGCGCACCTCGCGGCGAATGACGTTGTCGCGCGTCGTGGTGTTGCCCGAGAAGGTCAGGCGATTGACGAAGTACTGCTCCCCTTCCGTCATGCGCATCGTCACGTTGACGGTGGGCGTGGCGGGACCGGCCAGCGGGCCTTCGGCTTTTTCGAGCGGCTCGAGATCGGGGAAACCCGTGAACTCGAAATAGCCGCCGGCGCCGTAGATTTCGCGCGCCTTCACCAGGCCGTTGCGAATCGGCTTGTCGGAATACCAGTCGCCCGGCTTCATCTTGAAGAGCGGCTCCAGGAACTCCGTCTTGACGACCTTGTTGCCGTCGAACTTGAACTCGCCGATGCGGAAGCGCTCGCCTTCATCCACGGGGATGTTGAGCTGTACCCAGCGCGTTTCCTTGTCGGGGCTGTCCTCCAGCACCTTGATTTCAGGCTGGCCGACGCGCGCGGTGATGTACCCCTTGTTACGGTAGTACTCGACCACCTTCTCGGCGTCTTCGCTGAACTTGTTCTCGTTGTAGGTGCCCTTGCCCGTGATCCACGAGAACATGCCCGTGGACTTGGTGGCCTTCATCTGCCGCGCCAGCGCGCGATCGCTGACCGCGCTGTTGCCGTTGAAGTTGAGCGTGCGAATCTTGACCTTCGGGCCTTCCTTGACGTCGAAGATCACCTTCACGAGTTTCGGCCCTGCGGGCAGCGGCTCGACCGAGGAAGTGACCTCGGCAAACTCGTAGCCCTTCTCGGCCATGAACGACTTGACGAGACCCTGGACGCGCCGGACGACCGATTGATCGAGGAAGGAATCGAGGCGCAGCGCGATGCCGAGCTCCTTCATCTTCTCGTCGATCTTGGTGCGCTCGACCTTGGTGGACCCGGTGTAGTCCACGATCTTCACGCGCGGCCGCTCTTCCATGTGGTAAATGACCCGCTTGCCTTGCACGCCGTTCTTGAACGGCGCATCGAGGGTCTCAATCCACAGGTTGTCGAGGAAGTTCGTGGCCCACAGGCGCTTGAAGTCTTCCTGGAGCGAGCGTTCGGTGTCTTCGTTGTACGGCACCCAGGTCCCCAGCGAGGGGCGGCTGAACCCGGTCTGGATGTAATAGAGGTAGGTCTGCGCCTCGATGATCGATTCGTTGACCGGGTGGAAGCGCAGCTCGGTCTGGCAGATGACCGGCCCGGAACCTGCCGGCGGCAACTGGGTGACCGGGCAGGTCTCGACGGCCGGGGCTGGAGCCGGCGAGGCTGCGGCCGGCGGCTGCGCAGGAGGGGTCGCTGGTGGCTCCTGACCCGCAAACACGGCGGCCGGAATCAGCGCAACAACGGCAAAACAGGCAAGAAATCTCGAAATCACAGGTACAAGCAGCCTTACTGAATAAGTTGGGCGCTGGCTAAACAACCCTTAATGCTACCACTGACAGTCAGACGTTCGTGGTCAGTCGGCGGCCTGCCACCACTGGCTGGCCGGCCGGACGGTAGGCCAATTGGCCGCCTTCCAGGTAAACCTCAATCTCGCCGCCCTGCAGGTGCCCGCGGATCAACTCCTCGGCCAGGGGGTCCTCGATGTAGCGCTGGATGGCCCGGCGCAACGGACGCGCGCCATACGACCGGTCCTTGCAGGTGATGTCGATGATCCAATCGGAGACTTCGGGCGAGACGATCACCTTCATCCGCCGATCGAGCAGGTTGACGTTGAGCTGATCGACCAGCAGCGCCAGGATCTTCCGCAGCTCGTCGTCGTTGAGCGCATCGAAGACGATCAACTCGTCGACACGGTTGATGAACTCGGGATTGAAGGTGCGCTTCACTTCGCCGAGCACCATCTCCTGCACGCCCTTCTGATCGCTGGCCTCGCTCGTCTGGAACCCCAGCGACGCTTTCTTCTGGATGAAGCGCGCGCCGATGTTCGACGTCATGATCAGGATCGCGTTCTTGAAGTTGACGCGATTGCCGAGGCCGTCCGTCAGGTGGCCGTCCTCGAACACTTGCAGCAGGATGTTGAAGATGTCCGGATGCGCCTTCTCGATTTCGTCGAGCAACACGACCGAGTACGGATTGCGCTTCACCTTCTCGGTGAGCTGACCGCCCTCTTCGTGGCCGACGTATCCCGGCGGCGAGCCAATCAGCTTCGACACCGAGTGCTTCTCCATGTACTCGGACATGTCGAAGCGAATCAGCGACGTTTCGCTGCCGAACAGGAATGACGCGAGCGCGCGGGCCAGTTCGGTCTTGCCGACGCCGGTCGGCCCCAGGAACATGAAGCTGCCCACCGGGCGGTTCGGGCTCTTGAGCCCGGCGCGCGAGCGGCGGATGGCGCGCGACACCGCGGAGATGGCGCGCTCCTGGCTGATGACGCGCTTATGGAGGTCGGCCTCCATGCGAATCAGCTTGTCGCTTTCGTCCTGGTTGATCGACGCGAGCGGCACGCCGGTCCACTTCGAGACCACTTCATCGATTTCCGCGCGCGAGACCACGACCTTGCGGGCGCTGGAGCGCACGTCGAACTTCTCGCGGACGAACTGCAGGTTCTCG
Source organism: Vicinamibacterales bacterium (assembly GCA_035553795.1). Classification (GTDB taxonomy): domain Bacteria; phylum Acidobacteriota; class Vicinamibacteria; order Vicinamibacterales; family UBA2999; genus 12-FULL-67-14b. Next base: position 1,463 of record DATMJU010000104.1, on the reverse strand, counting down.
CGCGCCACCTGTTCCTGTTCGCGATAGAACTGCGCCTTGTCGAAGTCCTTGGCCGAGACCGCGCTCTCCATCTGCTCGACGGCGACGCGGATGCTCTTGTTGATTTCGCCGAACTCCTCGCTGTAGCCCGCCTCGCGCAGCTTCGCGCGCGCGCCTGCCTCGTCAACGAGGTCGATGGCCTTGTCGGGCAGGAAGCGATCGGTGATGTAGCGGCTCGACTGGTACACCGCCGCTTCGACGGCCTCGCGCGTGTACTCCACGTGATGGAACTGCTCGTAACGGTCCTTCACGCCCATCAGGATCGAGATCGTCTCGCTCTCCGACGGCGGGTCGACCTTGATCGCCTGGAAGCGGCGCTCGAGCGACCGATCCTTCTCGATGTACTTGCGGTATTCCGCCGGCGTCGTGGCGCCGATGCAGCGAATCTCGCCGCGCGACAGCGCCGGCTTCAGGATGTTCGCGGCGTCGAGCGACCCTTCCGCCGAGCCCGCGCCCACCAGCGTGTGCAGCTCGTCGATGAACACGATGATGTTCGGGTTGTCGACCAGCTCCTTCATGATCGCCTTGAGGCGTTCTTCGAACTGGCCGCGATACTTCGTGCCCGCGACGATCAGCGAAATGTCCAGCGCCAGCAGGCGCTTGTCCGCCAGGAAGTGCGGCACGTCGCCGTACACGATCTTCTGCGCGAGGCCTTCAACGATCGCCGTCTTGCCGACGCCGGGCTCACCGATCAGCACCGCGTTGTTCTTGGTGCGGCGGCACAGCACCTGCTGCACGCGCTCGAGCTCGTAGTCGCGACCCACCAGCGGATCGAGCAGGTTCTTCATCGCCGCTTCGGTCAGGTCGCGGCTGAACTCGGCCAGCAGCGGCGTTTCCTTTACGCGATTGATCGACGTCTTCTCGTTCAGCAACTGGACGATGTCTTCGCGGACCTGGTGGAGGCGCATCCCCTTTTCCATGAGGATGGTCGCGGCCACCGAGCGCTCTTCGCGCAGGATGCCGAGCAACAGGTGCTCGGTGCCAATGTAGTTGTGCAGCAGCCGGTCGGCTTCTTCAGCCGCGTACTGCAGGACGCGCTTGGTCTCCGCGCTGAACGGAATCTCGACGGACGTCGAGACTTTCTCGCGGAAGACCGTGCGGCCTTCGATGTCTTTCCGGATGTTTTCGAGGGACAGGTGGGAGCGGGCAAAGATCCGGCTCGTGAGGCCCTTGCCTTCACGAATCAGACCCAGCAACAGGTGCTCGGTCTCGATGGAAATGCTTCCGAGCTGGCTCGCTTCATAGCGGGCAAAAAACAGCACCCGCCTGGCTCGTTCGGTATATCGCTCGAACATCCGCCTCCGCCTGAAGGCTACGGCGAGACAGGTCCGCCTCCCGCCTTCTATGAAGATTATACGGCCAAAAGGGCAACTTGGACGGCTTCGGCGCCCCTAAGTCATACAAATACCAAGACTTCGGAGTTT
>DATMJU010000103.1:0-4071 GCA_035553795.1 Vicinamibacterales bacterium | reverse complement strand
GGTGATCGACGACCTGTGCTGCCTCGATGCGAAGGGCACGGACAATAACGGCATCACCATCGGCAACGGCGTTTTCATTGGCCGCAACACCATCCTCAGCTGCAAGAACGGCGACATCGTCATCGACGACCGCGCCAACATCGGCTTCAACTGCGAGATCTTCTCGGCCTCGAAGGTGCGCGTCGGCAAAGACATCCTGATGGCGGCCTACACCTACCTGGTCGGCGGCGATCACCTCTACGACCGGACCGACATCCCGGTGCTGCAGCAGGGCAGGACGGCGCGCGGCATCGAGGTCGGCGACGGCACCTGGCTCGGCACGCACGTGGTGGTGACGGATGGATCCGCCATCGGGCGTGATGCCATTATTGGAGCAGGGGCTGTCGTGGTCGGCGAGATCCCGGAGTTCTCAATCGCGACCGGAATCCCTGCCAAGGTGACGCGAGACCGACGGGAACCGGGAACCGGAACCGAGAACCGGGAACCAAACCCGTCACCCGTAACCCGGAACCTGTAACCAACGCATGTGCGGCATCGTCGGAATTATTGAGCGCGATTTGGGCCGCCCAGTGCCGCCCGAGGATCTCGCGCGCATGGTGGGCATGCTGCACCATCGCGGTCCCGACGAAGAAGGCAGCATCACCATTCCCGGCGTCGGGCTCGGCATGCGCCGCCTGGCGATCGTCGACCTGGCCGGCGGTCAGCAACCCATCCTCAACGAGACAGGCGATATCAAGATTGTCGCCAATGGCGAGATCTACAACTTCCGCGAGTTGCAGAAGGAGCTGGAAGGGTTCGGCCATCGCTTCAAGTCGCGCAACTCCGACATCGAGGTGCTGGTCCACGCGTACGAGCAGTGGGGTGAGGATTTCCTGGTGCGGCTGCGCGGCATGTTCGCGCTGGCCATCTGGGACGGCCGCACCAAGACGCTGATCGCGGCGCGCGACCGCGCGGGCGAGAAGCCGCTCTATTGGACACAGACGCCGCGAGGCCTGCTGCTCGCCTCCGAGGTCAAGGCGCTGCTGGTCCACCCGGACGTGTCTCGCGAACTCGATCCCATCTCGCTCGATCAGTTCCTGACGTATGAGTACGTGGTTGCGCCGCGGACCATGCTGCAGGGAGTGCACAAGGTCCCTCCCGCGCACTTCCTCCGCTATCGCGGCGGTCATGCCACGGTGCATCGATACTGGGATGCCGCCGACGTTGCGCTGAAGGACTGGAAGGACGCCGACGCGGCCGAGGCCCTGCGTGCATCGCTGAAGCGCGCGGTCGATCGCCAGTTGATGGCGGATGTGCCGCTCGGCGCATTCCTTTCGGGCGGCATCGACTCGAGCTCGATCGTGGCGTTGATGAGCGAAGGCGCATCGCGGCCGATCAACACCTTCAGCATCGGGTTCTCCGACGGCACCTACAACGAGCTGCCGTACGCGCGCGAAGTGGCCGCGCTGTTCAAGACCAACCATCGTGAGCGGCAGGCGTCCCCCGACCTGGGTGACATGTTCGAGCGGCTGGTCGTGCACCTGGACGAGCCCTTCGCCGACGTGTCGCTGTTCCCGACGTTCAGCGTGTCCGAGCTGGCGCGTGAGCACGTCAAGGTCGTGTTGTCGGGCGATGGGGGAGACGAGCTGTTCGGCGGCTATGACGCCTACCAGGCGCAGGCGCTGGCGGTAAAGCTTGGCTGGATGGGTGATGCGCTGCTGCCGGCCCTGGCGGGTGTGGCCGCCACGCTGCCGCCCACCGAAAAGAAGAAGGGTCTGGTCAACAAGGTCAAGCGTTTCAGCGCCGGGGCGACCTCCTCGCCGCCTGACCTTGGCCACTACCGCTGGATGGTCTACCTCAACGCGCGAGACAAGGCGCGGCTCTATGCCGCGGGTCTGCGCGATGCGCTCGGCGCGACCGACGTCTACGGTCCGGTCCGCGAAGCCCTCGGCCGCTTCAGCCAGGACGATGTGCTGAACCGGCAGTTGTATGCGGACCTGAGTCTCTACCTCGCGGACGACATCCTGGTGAAGGTCGATCGCATGAGCATGGCGACCTCACTCGAGACGCGCGCGCCGTTCCTCGACGGCGATCTCATGGAACTGGCGTTCTCGATGCCGGGTCACCTCAAGATCAAGAACGGCGAGCGCAAGTGGATCCTGAAGCAGGCGATGAAGGGTGTGTTGCCGGAATCGATCCTGAATCGCAAGAAGGAGGGCTTCAGCATCCCGATGAAGAACTGGCTGCGAAAGGAGCTGCAGCCGCTGATGCGCGACCTGCTGTCGCGCGATCGCATCGCGCGCCGCGGCCTGTTCAATCCCGACGTCGTCGAGCAACTGATGCTCGATCACATCGCCGGCCACGAGAACCACGCGCACACGCTGTTCCCGCTGATGGTCTTCGAGCGCTGGGCGGAGGAGCACCTCGGCGCCGGACGTTAGCACGAAACTGTGAGCGGCACGGCGCTCGACTGTGCTTGAATTCAGCTGAAGGCTCGCTTACGGGCTGCAAACATCGAGGACGTACTGATTTGCAGAAACTGGTACATTCCCCGCCATCCCAAGTGCTGGGGGCGACGCGCCGATTTCTACCGGCCGTTGCCGCGGCGTTCACGCTGGCCTCCGCGGTCGCTGTCACCACGGTTGGGGCGTCAGCCGCCAGCGGCAATCGCGCAACGGCAGTGCGGCAGCCTCCAGCGCCCGAGCGGCTGGTGTTCTCGTCTGAGCGCGACGGCAATCAGGATATCTACCTCGCCAACCTTGACGGATCCGGCCTTCGCCGCCTGACCAGTCATCCGGCACCGGACCTGATCCCACGATGCTCTCCTGACGGGCGCCATGTCGTCTTTCTGCGCGGCGGCTTCACGGAGAACGGTGAGATTTACCGGCTCGATCTCGTCACCGGTGAGGAACGGCGCCTCACCGACAATGCGGTTCGCGACTCCACGCCGCAATGGTCGGCGGATGGGCGCCGAATCTTCTTCACCCGGCGTGTTGGTCAATACGATCGCATTGCCGTCATGAATGCCGACGGCACCGGCCTGAGCGACCTGACCAGCGCTGCGTGGCACGACACCATGCCGGGCGTGTCCCCAGACGGCCGTACCCTGGTCCACCATACCTACCGTTACGGACGGGAGACAGAACTGCATTTGCTCGACGTGGTGTCCGGCGTGTCGAGCCGTCTCACTGCCGCCGCGGGCTACGACTATGAGGCATCGTTCGCCGGGCGCGATCGCGTGGTCTTCTCTTCGAATCGCGCAGGAGGGCATTACCGCCTCTATACCACCTCCCTTGCCGACGGCAGCGTCAGCCTGCTTGCCGATGTTGGCGTTGATGCGTGGGGGAGCCGCTATTCCTCCCATTCACACGCCGTCGCCTTTTCCGCCGGCCGAGAAGGCGCGTGGCGCCTGATGACGGTGGACGTCAATGGCGGAGTCGTTCGGCCGCTGATCCCTGACGGGTTTTCGAATTCGAGTCCTGATTGGTGTCAGGCCCGGCAGTGACCTGGGCGCTGTCTCAACGAAGGCGGAGCGCCAAAAAAAGAAAAGGCGCACGGAACACCCGTGCGCCCAGAGCGTAACAAGCGGACTGTCTGTTACGACAGGTGCTTGCTGACCAACTTCGTCATTTCGAACATGTTGACGGTCGGCTTCTTGAAGATGACCTTCAGCTTGTCGTCCGCGTTGATCATGCGCTTGTTCTTCTTGTCCTGGAGGCCGTTCTTCTTGATGTAGGCCCACAGCTTCTTGGTGACCTCGGTACGCGGCATGCCCTTGCTGCCGACAACTTCCGCGAGAGCGGCGCTCGGCGTAACAGGCTTCATGAACGCGGCGTTAGCCTTGCGCGGCTTGGCGGCTTTCTTTGCTTTCTTGGCCATCTGATCTCCTATGAAGCTGCCGGGTCACGGCAGCGTGCAGAGGGGAGATTACCACTAATTCACACTTTCTCTCTATGGAAAATGTCAATTTCTCCTATGAAGAAATCGCGCGGAGGCCGTTTTCCCCTATGGGAGAAGGCTTTCAGGGACCGCAAGCCCGTAAGGCCTCACGACCCCGGTCACTCGCGCGGGAGGCGGAAGAACGCTTCGACT
>DATMJU010000102.1:0-3743 GCA_035553795.1 Vicinamibacterales bacterium | reverse complement strand
CGAACAACATCGTCTCGCTCTCGCTGGCGATGGAGCAGACGCCGCTCGATGATGATGTCATCGTCATCGAGTGCGACCTGTTGTTCGACGCCGGCGTCCTGCAGCTCCTGCTGCAACCGGCGCCAGGCAACATTGCGCTGGTCGATCGCTATCGGCCCGGCATGGACGGCACGGTGGTCGCCGTCGAGGACGGCTTGATCACGCAGGTGTTTCCGCCGCACCTCCAGGGGCCGCAGTTTCTCTACGACGACAAGTACAAGACGCTCAACATCTACCGCTTCGATCGCGAGTTCTGCGCCAATACATTCAAGCCGCTGCTCGACTGCTACGCGAACCTGATCGACGGCAACGTGTTCTATGAACTGGTGCTCGGCATGCTCGTCAACATGCAGCGACAGCGGATCCAGGCGGCGATCGTCGATGGCTCGAAATGGGCGGAGGTTGACGACCCCAACGACCTCGCGGCGGCGCGCTTTCAATTCGAGCCGTCGAGCCGCGCCACGATTCTCGATCGCGCCATGGGCGGTCACTGGAGCTTTGACGTCACCGACTTCGCGTACATGCGCAACCTGCGCTTTCCGACCGACGCGATGCTCGCGGCGATGCGGCAGGCGTTGCCGGCGGTGATGCGCAGTTACGGGTCGACCCAGCGCGTGCTCAACCAGAAGCTGGCGTGGCACCTGCTGTGCGATGCGTCGCGCGTCCAGGTGCTGCATGGCGCGTCGCAGATCTATCCAATCCTGAAGCGGATGGTGGGTGACCGACCAGTCCTGAGGCCGGAGCCGACCTTTGGTGAGTACGCGCGCATGTTCCCGTCGGCGGACACGTACCGGGACAGCGCGGGCGTCGATCTTGACGCGCTCGAGCGAAGGATCCCCCGGAACGGTGTCGTCGTCGTGGTGACGCCGAACAGTCCGACCGGCACCGTCATCGACACCGGCTGGGTCTTCGGGTGCGCAGGCCGGCATCCTGGCGCCACTTTCGTAGTGGACGAGTCGTTCATCGACTTCTCGGATCAGGCATCGCTGATTGGGCGCCTGGAAGATCGACCGCTCCCAAACGTCCTCATCATCAAGAGTCTGAGCAAGTCCTTCGGCGTGCCTGGCTTGCGGCTGGGGTACGTGTACTCGACCGATGCGGCCGTCATTCGAGAAATCGATGCGGAGATCCCGGTGTGGAACCTGGGCGGGCCCGCGGAGTTCTTTCTCGAGTTGATGCTGAAGTACCGGCCCGATTTCGAGCGTTCGCTTGCCGCCACCAAGGCTGATCGAGCGTCGTTCGCCGCCGCGCTGGAGGCGTTGCCGATCGTTCAGCAGGTGCACCCGAGCGGCGGCAATTTCCTGCTGGTGACGCTGACTGGCGATGACCCGGGGTTGGGCGGCCGCATCAGGACGCAGTTGCTCGAAGGGTTCGCGATTGACGTGAAAGACGTGTCCGATCGCGTGACGCCACAGGCGCCACGCCTGCGGGTGGCGGTGCGCCTGCCCGCCGACAACGCGCGATTCTGCGATGCCTTGGACGCGGTCTCCCTGATGGCCTCGGCATGACGCGCAACTGGAAAGACGTCTGGTCGTCACGCACGCTCGATCGCAACCGCACCTCGGTCCTCGAGCGGCTGATGGCCGCCGACGGCCTTGATACCGGCTTCGGCAACGTCACCGAAGAAGCCTGGCGTGAGTTCTCGCTCGGTGTTGCCGACCGCGTCGGCGCGAAGGCCGGCACGCGGGTCTACGAAGTGGGCTGCGGCGCGGGTGCCTTTCTGTTGCCGTGGCACGAGCGCGGCTGCGCCGTTGGCGGGCTCGATCAATCGCCGGCGCTGATTGCATTCGCGTCGGAAGCGATGCCGGGCGGCGAGTGGATGGTTGCAGACGCCACAGCGGTGCCCACCGACAGGCGCGCCGAGGTCGTTCTCGCCTGCGGCGTGTTCATGTATTTCCCGGACCACGCCTATGCTCGCGATGTCCTCGCGAAGATGATCGCCAAGTCGGCTGGCCACCTGCTGGTGCTGGACGTTCCCGATCGCGAGCGGCAGGATGCGGCGATGGCGTTCAGGCGGGGCAGCCTCGGTGAAGCCGAGTACGAGGAGAAGTACCGCGGCCTCGATCACCTGTTCTTCGATCGGCTCTGGATGCGTGACACGCTCGGGGCGCTAGGCGCCTCCGATGTCGAGATCGAGGATCAACGCGTGCGCGGGTATCAGAACGCGCAGTTCCGCTTCAACGTCTTCGCCCGCGTCTAGCTCGCCCTACAGCGGCGTGAAGTCGGTGATCACTTCCCCGTTCGAGTCATAGCCACCCACCGTGGCGCGCACCAGGCAGTCATCTCCGTAGGCTCCCTTGAGGTAGGTGGCGGCGCCGTGCGGCACGGCGATCGTCCGATCGTAAAACGGCACCCGGACGAGCGGATCGAAGAGCGATCGAGGGATATTGCCTCGACCTGCCCGGGCCAGCTTCCAGAACGGTTGATCGACCGTGACGAATCCCTTGCCAACATCAATGCCCAGGGCCGCTGCACGCTGCAGCCAGAACGTGGGCGTGAACGAGCGATTGGCGGTGTAGGTGAACGTGTCGGCGATCAACTGCTCGTGCCGCGTGCTGTAGATGAAGAACTGTCCGCCCGGTTGCGGCAGGTCGGAGGGACGAATCCGATTGGCGAAACACGTTGACGCGCGCAACGGCTGCGCGTGCCATGAACACCATGCGCGCGAATGCAGATAGAACTGATCCTGGTGGCGATCGAGGATCTCCACCAGCCGCGGGAGGTCTTCGTAGAGCAGGCCGATGTCGATGTCCTTGTCCCAGGGAATGATTCCCTTGTGCCTCAGCGCCCCAAGCATCGTCCCGCCATCGGCCCAGAAGGGAAACTGGTTGGCGTCGAGGAGGTCCATCAGTTCGAGGAACGACTGCTTGCGCTGCTGCTTCCAGGCCGCGAATGCCTCGGCGCCGTTGCGCGTCGGCTCCGCGATCTCCGGACAGACATCGATCGACGCCGCGTAAACGACCGCCTGGCATTGCCAGTTGCCGTCGGCATAGGGCCGGAGGCCCTCTGTCAGGCAGGACGTGCGATTGGGATGCGTGCGCTGCCAGAGGGAGAGCGGCCGTCCGGGGCCGCTGCCAAGAAAACTAAGATCTGCTAAGAACCTTATCGCCGTCCATTCGGGTCCGGGCGACTGATCGCCCGCCGCGACCACAAACTGGCGCGGAGCGGCGGCCGGACAGCCGAAAAGGGTCGCTCCCACGTGCTATAGTTTCGCTCTTATGGCCCGTCATTCTGATCGGAAATCGAAGAGCGCCGGACGTGTGTCCAACCCGTCGCGCCGCTCCTTTATCGAACGCGTTGTCGGCACCAGTGTCGCCGCCCCCGCCTTGATGACCCTGACTGGTTCGTGGCTCGCCGCCGACAGCGTATTCGCGCAGAAGAGGCTGTCCAGTTCAGCGGAATCCCAGTCCTCGCAGAGCGGGTCGTTCTCAGGTTCGAAACCGCGATCGAGCGCCAGTGAGTCCAGCCAGAGCGGATCGAGCAGCGGCCCACCCGCCATCCTTCACGTCGCCGGCGACAGCACGCTTCGCGAGGACGCGCCGAACACCAATGAAGGATTGAACCCGCTGATCCGGGTCAGCGTGCGTCCGGTTCGCCGCGGCATCGTGCAGTTCGATCCGCAGACCGTTTCCGACATGCGCAACAACGCGGCCTACGGCGCCTCGGTCTACCTGACGTTGCAGATCGCCGCGAACAACAACAAC
>DATMJU010000101.1:0-11888 GCA_035553795.1 Vicinamibacterales bacterium | reverse complement strand
CCTGGGCGCTGCTGCACACCATGTTCACGTTTCATTATGCGCGGCTCTCTTACGCCGATCACGGGCGTACGACAGGGCTGCGGTTTCCGCATGATCGCGAGCCGGATTACCTTGACTTCACATACTTTTCGTTCGTAATCGGCATGACGTTCCAGGTATCGGACGTGCAGGTCACGTGCCGCCGCCTCCGACGGCTCGCGCTCCTGCACGGGCTGCTGTCGTTCGTCTTCAACACACTTATTGTCGCGCTGACAATAAACATCGTCGCGGGGTTGCTGTAAGGGGACGGGAGTGCCCGTGACGGCAGTGGTGCCCACGCCCGACAGCGCGACGAACTCTCCGGCAGCGGTGCCGATGCATGTGTTATCGCTATGTGTCATGGCCTGATCGTCAGGGTCCGACCGACTTGCACGTTGACGTCGAGCGTCACAGGCGTACCGCCGGGCATCTGGATTTCAATCTGGTGCGCTCCCGGCTCGAGCGTCAGGCGCTGGAACACGCCGTCGAAATCGTCGACGATCCCGGCATACGCCCCATCGACATACACCTGCGCGCCTCTCGCCATGCCCTTGATCCGCACGCCACCGTAAAGCGCCGCGCGCGATGGATAGCCGTAGGGCCCGTACCAGTACGGGTCATACCAATACGACGGTCCCATCGCGTATCCGCCGTGTCCGACGAAGCCGCCGACGTGGACCGGCGGGCCTGCATGCGCACCGCCGTGCTGCGCACGTGCGGGGACGACTCCGATCATCAGTGATGTCAACGCCAGCGCGGTAATCAGTTTCGTATTCATGACTGCCTCCTTCGTTGCCGTTGAAAGCAGTCTAGCAATGGCACCTTATGTAAGGCTTAACGTCAGCAACTCCTCGAGGGTGGGGATGGCGCTCGCGCGGCTCGGCATCGGCGCGGTTCTCGACGCGTGCTAGCATGACTGCGACGCCTGAACGATGCGGCAGCGCGTTGGAGCGCGGTGGTTCCGAACGGAGGGCTGGTGTGGCTGCGATTGGCTGCACGCACCACATCGCGCGCAAGGTCGCGACCGCATCGAACGCCTTTCTGTTGTTCATCTCACCGGTGCCGTGGGGGGCGACGTTCACGACGTAATCCCGCGATTACCACCGGGACTCGGCGGACCAGTAGAAGGATCAGCCCCAGACGAACAGATGTGGCCACCACGCCTGTGCCTGTAGATACCCCCACGCCTGCGCCAGCACCGGCACCCAGATCCAGCGGGAGGCACGCGCAGCCTCCAGCCTCAGTGCGTGCACGTCTACTTCGATGCGCGGTGGCGTGCGGAAAGAGCGGAACGAGGCTACGTATGCCGGGACGCGCCGGCAGTAGCGCTCGTACTCTGGACCGAGGATGGCGCGAAGGCGCGCCTCCTCAGCGGGCACGATCGCCAACGTACACGCCGTACTGAAGGCGATGAAGGCGCTCGCAAACAGGATACTCCCGAGCAGCAGCGTCGCACCCGTGGCCATGAGCAGCGACCCTACGTACAGCGGGTAGCAACAGAGGGAGTAAGGGCCCTCGGTGACAACGACTGCCTGCTTGCGTCCGCCGATGTAGAGGGTGGCCTAGAAACTCAGCGCGGCGCCGGTCATGAAGATGCCATAGCCTAACGCGGTGAGCGCGACCCTCCGCCACGACCCTTCTGCGGCGATTGGCATTGAAAAGAGCGCGATGACAACTGCCGGGCCCAGCAACACGCCGCCCAGCCACCCTCGCCAGCGGAAGAGGAGGCTATGCGGCCTCCCTCGCCCTGCAACCGGCCTGCACGAGGGCAAGTGCTGGCTGATGCGGTTATTGCTGTCCATGTTCATCACGTGCCGCGCCAACAATCACGCTCCTGGTTGAAGTCACGATGATCACTGCAATCGAATTTAGTGCGGCGGTGACGCGGCTATCCAGTTAATGTCTGTTCATCTACGATCTTTTGACTCGTGCGACGAAGCCGCCGTCGTCGTGACCTTCTGGCGCGCGCACCCCCAGGGCGCTCATCCGTGTGACGACAACATCCCGCGCACGATCAACCCCACCACCCAGGTCTCACCGTTCACATTGGCGAGGCCGTACGGCAGTCGTCGGCTACGGCCGAATGGTGATCGTCCGACCGGGCTCCACGTTCACGTCGAATGTGAGTGGCGGCGCCGCTGGCACGACGATTTCGATCTGGTGCGGTCCGCGTTCAACGTTCAGCCACTGGAACGTGCCGTCGAAGTCGTCCACGATGCCGGCGTAGTAGCGATCCACGTACACCTGCGCATCCTTCGGCGCACCCTGAAAGCGGATTTCGCCAAATTCCGTGATGGCCGGGGGATAGCCGAACCCCGAGTAGCCGTACCCGGGTGCCCCGAACGCGTTGGGGTGCGCGAAGGGCCGCCCATAGCCGTAGGGCCACGCGTACTCGTAGTACGGGTATCCTGCGGTCAGTCCAAATCTGATGGTCGCGTGCAGGGACGGATAGTATCGGCCACCTGCCGTGTGAAGTGGCCCGCTCACGTGCAGCGCGGGCGGAAGGCGCGGCACGGCGCGGCCGACCACCCCGCCACGCAAGGTGCCGCCGCCGTGCTGCGCCCGCGCCGGCGCCGTTGCCATCGTCATGCTCAAGGCCGCGATTGCCGCAATGAGTTTCGCATCCATGTCGCCTCCTTCGTTCCCGTTAAACCCACTCTAGCGATGGCACCTTATGCAAACCTTAACGACAGCAATCCACGACGGCACGTTTGGGGCGCGTTACCGCGATTCTTCACTTGTCTCGCGGAGGTACTCACCGCCGCCCGATCTAGTCGCCGGTGCGGTCAACCCAGCTGAGCGACACGCCGCGCGCCGACACGGTCAGTTGCGGTTGCGCGCCCGCTGGTTCCGCCGGCGAGACCACGGCGGCAAAGTGCCGTCAATCGACTGCGCAGTCGCACTTGGTCGTGACCGCGCAAGTGTGAGCATGCTGGAACGCCACGCGCCCGGCCGCGAGATTCGCGTTATGGGCTCGCGCGTCGGCGGGCAGGCGTAGCGCTTCTCGACCTGGACCTCGTCGTCATGGGCGATGGGCCGCTCGACCTGCTCACGCTGGGCCAGTTGCGGAGACGCGTTGGCGGCGGATTAGTTCTGGATGAGCTGGCCGAGCGCCTGTTCGCGCTCGGTAATTTAGCGCAGGGTGCTTCCTTCCTTTTGCGATCAGCATATCTCCAGCAGTTGACCGACGACCGTTTATGGATCGATCTCGATTCCCGCATGGACGCACGATGGCCGCGAGATCGTCTGGGTGACGGATCGCTTCTCGTCGGACCTTTACGGTCGTGCGGTTTGTCTCTTTGCGTTCTCTCTTTCGCGCAAACCGATGATTCTCAAGCTCAGCGCCGCGCGCCACCGTAAACGGCGTAGATGCTGGTCGATCCGTTGTTGTCGAATGTCAGCACCCTGTACGGTTGCACTTTGCGGCCCGCGACCTCCATTCCAGGTGAGCCCGCGGGCATGCTCGGGACCGCAAGACCGGCAATTTTCGGCCGCTCCTTCAGCAAGCGCCGGATGTCGCTCGCCGGGACATGTCCTTCGACGACGTACTCGCTCACCGTGGCCGTATGGCAAGCCCCGAAGTCCGCCGGCACGCGGTATTTCGCCTTTACGGCATCAAGGTTGTCCAGATCCGTGGTGCTTACCCGGAATCCGTTTTCTCTCAGGTGATCCACCCACTTGACGCAGCAACTGCAGGCAGGTGTTTTATAGACCTCGACGGTGGGGCGTCCCGTCCTCGGCGCCTCGACCGCTGCCACCGGCATGCCCAGCAGCCCGGCCATCGCGAGCACGATCGTGGGCGACTTAGGCGCACCCGGATGATTGCGGCCGCCCGCGCCACCGTGACGGTGATGAACGTGCCGCATGAACATCATCGGCACAATACAACAAAGAACCAGGAGCGTGATCAACGTGATGCCCAGCCATGAGCTCCAATCCACGATGACTCTCCTCTACGATAGGTCGGACGTTGGTCTACGGCCCGTCACCGCTCTACCGGCAGGTCGCCGCTATCATCTTGACCGAGGTGACGTGTAGCATCGAGTGGGGTTCCGTCGCGGACGTCTTGCCCTTTGCCATGCCATGCTCGCCCTTCTCCATTGGCATCTTGTCCTTACCCATGGCCATCTTGTCTTTGCCTGGCATCGTCATGGCGCCAAGAGTCCCGGTGACCGCCACTTTGTGGCCGACGTGGGCCTTCAAATCGCCGCCCATCAGGTCGTAGGACTTGCCGGTCTTTTCACCGGTCATGACAGCATCGGTGAGGGTGAAGTGGTTCGCGTCGCTGGCCGCGGCCACGCAGCCGGTCACGGTGATGGGGGTTCCCATCTTGTCTTTACCCATCTTGTGCTGATCGCCTTTGTGTTCCTGAGCCGACGCCGCTGAGCTGAGAAGCGCCGCCATGCACGCAGCTGTAAGTAATTGCTTCATTTGTCCCTCCTATCGAAGTTAAAACCCCACGAATGTCCTTAATTGCGTCAGCGATGCAAGATCGCAGCCGTCGCGTCTACCGTGTCAGCTTGACCTTCTTGGCTTCGACGATGCCGCGGTCGTTTTCCACACCGTCGACCACGGCCCGCACGCCGACCGCGATCTCGGTCGCGGTCGCGCGTGAATTGTTCAGCGACACCTCGGTCCCAGGCACGATCATGAACGACTCGGTATTCCCCTTCGCGTCCTTGACTTCGAAATGCGGACTCCGCACCTTGGTCACCGTGCCTTCGATGTGATACTCATGCCCCGGATGCGCCGCCAACAGCATGGTCGGCAGCAACATCGCGGCGCCGATGAGACTAACAACCGTTCGTCGCGTCATGTCGTTCTCCTATCGCTCCCGCGACGTCTGCAAAGTGTTGAGGCCGACTCGGGCGGTCAACACGCGGGAAGGGGTGCCACTTTCAGTCCAGGCGAAGATCAGTTCGTTGCCGAAGCGCGCCATACGCGGATAACCACTCGAACGACCCGCCGCCAGCCCCGATACCGTGATCGCGGGCGACTGTTCACCGGAAGGCCGCACGCGCCGCATCTTGAACTGCGACTTCCCATCGGCAAATTCGATCCACGTCGCCGCCGCGGAGCCATCATCGAGCAATGCGACGTCGACACGACCGAGCGCACTCGCGTCGTCAAGTTGCACGGGCTTGCCAAATGATTTGCCACTGTCAGTGGAGAAGGCAACGTAGTTATGACCTTGGTCACCTTTCGCGGTGAACCACGCGAGCGCTACGGTCTTGCCATTCGCGCTCAGCGCGGGACCGTTTACCGGACACGCTGCGATCTGCCAGTTGTCGCGATGTACGGGCACACCCTCGGTCCATTTGCCGGCGACTAATCGCGAGACAAAAATGTCTCGAATCTCCGTGGCGCTTCGGTCTCGATATGCGACGATCGGACCGTCGGCGGTCACTGCCGCCGTGGTCGGACAACATTCGCACACCCGCAAATCAACGGCGGCTTCGGAGATTTGTCTCCCTTTCTGATCGTAGATCGCGCCGCGCACGCTCATCTCGCCACCGCCATGCTCGCCATGCCCCGACTTCATCGCCCGGCCATCGAGCCAAATCAATCCCAACCCCGCGCCAGGCATTTGGAACAGCGATGCGAAGCCGTGTTCGGTTTTGGTGCCGTCATTGTGCGGCATAAAGGAGGGCGACCAGGTCTGGCCGTCATCCATCGAGCGCGCCAGCCGAACGTCGTAGGCGTAAGTGTCTGGACCGCTCTTTTGCAGCCACTGGCCATACAGCGATCCGTCGGCGAGCCGGATCACCGACGGCACGTCGGCCCAATTGACGAACCAGTCACGGCCGCTAGCCACGGTGCGTGGTGTCGTCCACGCATCCCCTTTCCGTTCTGAAAACTTCAGCGCCGCCACATCCCCGGCTCGCTCAATCCAACTGAGCAACACGCCACGGGCGGACACAGTCAGTTGCGGCTGCGCGCTCGACGGTCCTGCCGGCGACGCTATTGCCGCAATGTTGCCGTCCATCGACTGTGCGGTCGTACCTGCGGTCGCCGTCATGGCGAGTGACGCGGCCATCATGGCAACGAGAGCGCGGGGCATGATCATGCGCCGATAATACCGCGGCCGCATCCGCGGATTGTTAACGAACGTTAATGAACGGCGTGCGTTGCTCTGACGAAGCGGCGGCATGCGACAATCGTGGTATGCGCGCGTCCGATAAATTTCTTGCGCTCACGGCGGCGGTGTTGTTGGCGTCGATATGGCCACTGACGTCGTTCGCGCAAGTGTTTCGTTCGACGACAGACCTCGTCAACGTGTGGGCCACAGTCACGGATCGCGCCGGCCGCATCGTACCAACGCTGACCACGGAGGCTTTCAGCGTCAAGGAAGAAGGTGTCGGACAGGTGATTACGTTCTTTCGGTCGGAGGACGACACTCCTATTAGCGTTGCGATCGTCGTCGACACAAGCGGCAGCATGACCGACAAGCTTGCCGACGTCCAAGACGCGCTACGCCATTTCGCGAGGCTGCTGCGTCCGGCGGACGAAGTGTTCTTTCTCCGCTTTAGTAATGACGTCGAGCAACTCGCGGGTCCCGACGACCGGGATCGGCTGGAACAGCGCATCGGCCGTTTGCAGGCGGACGGCGGCACCGCACTGTTCGACGCCGCGCGCGACGGCGCCATCACGGTGACCCGAGGGCAGCACGGCAAACGCGTCGTGCTGTTGATCACGGATGGCAACGACACGACGAGCCGATCGACCAAACGCGACGCCATCGACGCCGTGACACGCTCAGAGGCGCTGCTGTATGCGGTCGGCATAGGGCATGGCGAGCGCGGCTCGTTCGGTCACGACATCTTCGGTCGCGGCGGCGGCCACGGCGGTGGAATGGCGCGGGGCCGGCCAACCGACGATCGTGTCGATGCCGGCACCCTTCGTGATCTCGCGGAACCCACAGGCGGCCGCCACTATGTGCTGGAACAGGCGCACCGTGGTGGCCGCGATCTGATCGATGAGACCGTTCAGGAAATCGCTGCGGAACTTCGCCATCAATACACACTCGGCTATTACCCTTCATCGCCATCCTCAGATGGCAAGTTCCGCCGCATCGCCGTCGAGACGGCGGATCGTTCGCTGCGAGTACGCGCGCGTCGCGGCTACATTCCGCGACCACCGGCGGCGTTGGCGCCGGCACCAGCTCAGAGGTCACGATAGCCTCCGCGACTCTCGTTATCTCGCTGTTCCTGCTGGCGGGCGCCTCATCCATCCTCGCGCAACAAGCCACGTTGGATGGCTCGGTGGTTGACGCGACCACACGGCGGCCCATCGTCAATGCCGTCGTCGAGGTCGGCTCGCAGACACTTGCGACGGACACGACCGGCCGTTTCTCGACGACCGTGAAGATCGGAACGGTGATGCTCACTGCATCCGCCGCCGGGTACGTTGATGCATCGCTTCAGATCGACGTGGTACCGGCCGGCGTCGAGGTCGAGATCACGTTAGTGGCGCGGCCGCGGTTTGCCGAAGACGTGACAGTAACCGGCGCGCGCGCGCCGGCGTCGCCGACGCACGAAGTCAGCCCGCAGCAGGTGAACACCATTGCCGGCACCGGCGACAACATCTTCCGCGCGCTCGCGACGCTGCCCGGGGTGGCGGCGACCGGGGAATTCGACAGCCGCTTGAGCGTGCGCGGCGGCGGTCCCGATCAGAACCTGACGATGATGGATGGTGTGGAAATTTACAATCCCTACCGCCTGTTCGGATTGACCAGCGCCTTCAACCCCGAGACCGTGCAGCGTTTTGAACTCGGAACGGGAGGGTTCAGCGCACGGTATGGAGATCGGCTGTCGTCGATTCTCCTGATCGATAATCGCACCGGCACCCGCGCCGCGCCGCTGCGCGGATCGGCCACGCTCGGGCTCACGGATGCGAACGTCGTGACCGAGGGGCGGGTGCCAGGAACGGCGTCGGCGTCCTGGCTGGTCACCGCGCGGCGCACCTACTACGATCTAATCGCCGAGCAGATCGTCGATACGGACCTGCCGTCGTTCGGCGACCTGCAAACGACAGTCGCGTGGGAACCAAAACCAGGGCGCCAACTCAGGGTGTTCGGCTTGATCAGCCGCGAGGGTGCCAACGCCGCACTTGATGGAGACACCAGCGGTGAACGCTTCGGTCTGCAGTCGCAGACCCGCAACGCGCTCGGCGCTGTGGCGTTTTCGTCGCCTCTCGGTACGCGATTCACGACCCGGACGATCGTGTCCTGGTACCGGAATCGCGAGAGCTTCGACGTCGATGCCGCTTTTCGCAATGAGTCGCGACGCTCGAACCGTGCAGATGACGACGCGATTGGCCTTGGCACTCTGGCGTTCACGAGGAGCGTCGCAGTCCGCGATGTGGCGGTCCGGCATGAGACAGCCATGACCGCGGACCGGCACGTGATTGCAACCGGCTTCGAAACCCACGCGATCCGAACCGATTGGGCATGGCGCATTACCGGCGATCGCAATCCGCACGAAAGCAACCCCTCGTCGATGTTTGGCGGTTCGGCGCTGCCGGCGCGTCTGGATTCCGCGGCCACCGCGCGGCGTGCCGGCGCGTGGGTCATCGATCGCTGGCCGCTCGGACCTCGGGTCGCCACCGAGTCGGGCCTCCGCGTCGACTGGAGCGGGTTGGCCGGCGAGGTGCTTGTCTCGCCGCGTTTCGCCCTCACCGCGGCGGTTGGCGCGGCGCAACTGCGCGCTGCCGGCGGATTGTTCACGCAAAGCCCGGGTTATGAGAAGTTGCTGCAGTCCGATTATTTCGTCGATTTGACCAACGCCGGTGGCGGGCGCCTGCGCAGTGAGCGCGCATGGCATGCACTGGTCGGCGCCGAGCGGCCGGTTTCGCGTGGCGTTGTGGCGCGAGCGGAAACCTACTACAAGCGCTTCGATCGGTTGATCGGTGGAAAGCTTGAAACGCCGGACGAAACCATGGCGCGCGCCGCGACCTACGATTTTCCCGACGCGCTGAGGCCGGCGACATTGGACGCGCCGCGCATCACCACGACGCCGTCGAACAATCGCAGTGGACGTGCCTACGGCGTGGATCTTTACCTGGCAAAGCAGAAGACGTCATCCACAGACCGCGCGACGGGGTGGGTGTCGTACACGCTCGGCAAAGCGGAGACGATCGCGTATGGCCGGAGCTTACCGTTTGATTACGATCGCCGGCACGCGCTGAGCGTGGTCGCGGCGTACGCCGTTCGACCGACGCTGGATCTCGCCGCCACGCTGCGTGTTCAGTCAGGATTTCCATACACGCCGGCCATCGGCGTTCGTCCTGCCGCCGTAGCCGATCTCGAAGATGTGGATGGCGACGGCAACGTGCGCGAGCTCGTGCCGCAACGCGATCGCTCAGGGTTGCTGGTATGGGAGACCGACATGGGGGACGTCACCAACCTGAACGCGGCGCGGCTGCCGACGTTCGCGCGGCTCGACGTGCGGGTGACGTTCCGCCCGCGGTGGTCGGACGGCCGCTGGCAGTTCTACGTCGATGTGATTAACGTCCTGAACCGCGCGAATGCGGGCAGCATCGAACCAGATTTGGAGTACGACCCGCAATCTGATCGGCCGCGCGTGATCTCATCCAGGGGAAACGCGCTGCCATTCCTGCCGTCGCTCGGCTTGCGCTACCGGTTCTGATAGAGGGCGTCGGATCGTCCGTCACCTGGCGGCTGCTGCCAGGTGTTTGACCTTGATTTCGACCGCGCGGGTTTGCAGCAACCCGCCCGGCAGGTCTTCCGCAACGATCAGGACATCCACGCGCTGACCGTTCACTAAGGCGAATCGCTCGACGCGCTTCTTCGCAAGGGTCCACTTCGTTCGTTCGTCGATCACGACGGACATGGTCTTACGTTCCATGGCCGCCGCATCCAAGTACTCGATGATGACCGAGCGTTTTCCCGCGCCGGCGATTTGACCGGCCAGCAGCTTGACCTCGTCGTGACCGGGATGGGCCGTCGCGTGTGGAGAAACCAGCAGCAAGCCGATCACGAGCGCGAATGTAATTGTTGTCATGGCGATTGAACCCGTCGCGTTAGAACCACGTACGTAAGCCGAACGCGAGTCTCGCCGCGCCTACCCGCTCGCCCTCAGCGCGCGCGAAATCAGCGGTGCCAAACATCTTGCGATTCCACGTGATACCGACATACGGCCCGAATTCACGCTTGAACTCGTACCGCATGCGTAACCCGGTCTCGATCGTGCTCAGGCCGGCACCGAGCGCCCGCTCCGGATCGGACTTTCCATAGAACTCGCTCTCGAGCAAGGGCTGCAGAATCAATCGGTTCGTCAAGAGCAATTCGTATTCGATCTCGAAACGCGCATGTGTCCGCCCACCCTCCCCGACATACGCCGTGGCTTCGACCTCGAACCAGTATGGCGCAACGCCTTGAATTCCGCCGCCAACCCATGTCCGACCGGGGCCGACGCCGAAGTCCTGTCGAACCCCCGCCACCACGTCCCACCAGCGTGCAATGGCCCGCCCATACAGCACATCGACGAACGCATTCTCGACACGGCTGCGTTCCGACTCCAGTTCGCTGCGGATCCAGAGACGGTTGCGATCGCCGCCAATCCAATTCAGCGCATCGAGGTTCAGACCGCCATCAGCGTTTCCCTGCCACTCCAACTGGTCGAACAGGAACATGTAATTGATGGCGCGGTCATGCACCGCGTGTCCCTGGAGGCCCGGCGGAAACGCGGCCGCGCGATCGGCATCGGTGATCGGAGGAATCGGTTCCTTCGGCTGCTGAGCCGCCTCCGAGCCGGGCGTGGCCGTCGCAGCAGGCGGCGGCGCCGCGCCATGCGCCGAATGATCTTCGGCGCCGGTTGCCGGCATCTCTTTCATTGCCGGCGCGTCAGCCGGTTTCGATGCCGGCGGCTCGTTTGCCGGCTGCGGCTTCGCAGCCTGGGGTTGCGGCTTGGCCGGTTGCGGTTTGGCCGGCGCCGGCTTAGCCGGCTGGCCATGTCCCGCATGCGGATCCTGCGCGAATACGGGCACGGCGATGGCGAGTGAGCACGCGGCGACGACGACCCGCGTACATGCAGCGAAGGTCATTCCTCCACCCTCACTTCACGGAACATGCCAGCTTCCATGTGCAGGAGCAGGTGGCAGTGAAATGCCCACCGCCCAAGCGCATCGGCGCGGACGCGGAATGTCCGCTTTGTGCCAGGTGGCATATCGACCACATGTTTGCGCACCATGAACTCACCGGCGTCGTTCTCGACGTCACTCCACATGCCGTGCAGGTGAATGGGATGCGACATCATGGTGTCGTTGACGAGCACGATGCGCATCCGCTCACCGTAATTCAACCGCACGGGCTCTGCGCTGGAAAACTTCAGGCCGTCGAAGGACCAGACGAATCGATCCATGTGTCCGGTGAGATGCAATTCGATCTCGCGACCGGGATCGCGGCCGTCCGGGTCGTCGAACAGACTCCGCAGGTCAGAGTAAGTCAGAACCTTGCGGCCGTTGCCGCGCAGCCCGACGCCGGGATCATCGAGGCGCGACATTGGCTGCATGGCATGATTGTCCACAAGCGGATTGCCCATTTCCGAGTCCGGATGCATCTGCATCCCTTCCATGTTGCCCATGTCCATCTGCATCTGACCGCCGGACATGTTGTGGCCCGCGTGCG
This sequence comes from Vicinamibacterales bacterium, assembly GCA_035553795.1. Classification (GTDB taxonomy): domain Bacteria; phylum Acidobacteriota; class Vicinamibacteria; order Vicinamibacterales; family UBA2999; genus 12-FULL-67-14b. The sequence goes on along the minus strand of DATMJU010000101.1, from coordinate 223 downwards.
GGTCTGCCGCTGCCGGAGTGCTGGGAGCCGCTGGCGCTTGCGCCGGCGCAGGCATCGCGTGGCCGGCATGCGGATCCGCTGCCGCCGGCTTGGCGGCTTCTGGCGGTGGTGCCGCAGCCGGCATCGTGTGTCCGGCATGCGGATCGGCCGCTGCGGCGCCCCCCGCGGCCGGCGCGCCCATTGCTGCCATGTTGTGACCGCTCATGCCCGCCATGTCTCCATG
>DATMJU010000100.1:0-4108 GCA_035553795.1 Vicinamibacterales bacterium | reverse complement strand
CCACTTCGCGATGAAGCCGGCCGTCGGCGGGAACCCGCCAAGCGACAACAGGAACAGCGTCATCAGCGTCGCCAGGACGGGATGCGAGTGCCACAGGCCGGCGTAATCGCGCAGGTCGTCGTTGGCGCGCTCGCGTGAGCCGAGGATGGCGATGATACCGAAGGCGCCAAGGTTGGTCAGCGCGTAGGCAGCGAGATAGAACAGGATCGCGGCCTTGCCGACGTCGTTGCCGGCCACTAGGCCAGCGAGCAGGTAGCCGCCATGCGCGATGCTCGAGTACGCCAGCATGCGCTTCAGGCTGGTCTGCGCCACGCCGACCACCGTGCCGACGATCATCGTCGCCGCGGCAATCCACCACAGCACCGGCGCCCAGTCGGCAATCATCGGGTCGAGGCCCTTGAGGAACACGCGCACGAACGCCGCAATCGCCGCGGCCTTCACGCCCGTGGACATGAAGCCGGTGATCACCGCCGGCGCGCCTTCGTAGGCGTCAGGCGACCACATGTGGAACGGCACGGCGCCCACCTTGAAGGCAAAGCCGACGATCAGCAGGCCCATACCGAGCAGGATCATCGGGTTGCCGCTCATCGACTGTGCCGCGATGGCCGTCGACATGCGCTCGATGTTGGTGGTGCCGGTCACGCCGTAGAGGAAGGCGATGCCGTAGAGGAAGAACGAGCTCGCGAACGCGCCCAGCAGGAAGTACTTGAACGCCGCCTCGGTGCTCTGCTGCTGATCGCGGCGCATGCCGGTCAGGATGTACACCGCGATCGACATCGTCTCGAGCGCGAGGAAGATGACGAGCAGATCCGTGGCCTGCCCCATCAGCATCATGCCGACGATGGCAAACAGGATCATCGCGTAGTACTCGCCGGCGGGCAGCTTGTCGCGCTCGACGGTCTGCGACGAGAACACCACGGTGAAAATGCCCACCGCGACCAGCACGAGGTTGACGAACAGCGCGAAGTTATCCGCGGTCACCGCGCCGAAGCTTTCGGCGTTGCTGTTCCACAGCAGGATCGAGGCGGCGCCGGCACCGAGCAAGCCGATGATCGCCAGGCCGCCGATGGGCATGCGTTCACCCTTGCCGCGGAACGACTCCGCCAGCAGGACCACGAGTCCCGCGAGCGTGACGCAGAGCATCGGGATGATGGCGTCGAACTGACCGCTGATCATCGCGTCTCTCCTTCGCTACGGCGCAGCGCAGGCACTTCGGACACGACCAGGACCGGCCGCGCGGGCGGCGTGACCTCCTGGGGCCGTGCGGGTGACGGCCGCTCGCCTGTCGGCGTTCGCGGCTTCGGCTTGATGGACTTGGGCAACACGGCTTCCACACGCAGCGGCTGGCGCGACTGGACGCGATCGACGATGCGCTGCACCGCCGGTTCCATCGGCTTCAGGAAAACATTGGGCACGACGCCCATGCCGATCGCCGCGGCAGCCAGCGGACCGACGATGGCCCACTCGCGGAACGACAGATCCGGCAGACCCTTGTTGTGCTCGTTGGTGACCTTGCCGTAGAACACGCGCTGGAACATCCACAGCATGTAGACGGCCGAGAGAATCACGCCGAGGGCGGCAATCACCACGAAGCGCGGATCCCACTTGAACGCGCCGAGCATGATCAGGAATTCACCGATGAACCCGTTCATGCCGGGCAGGCCGATCGACGACAACGTGATGATCAGCGCCACCGCGGTGAAGCGCGGCATGCCGGCCTTCAGTCCGCCGAACTCGCTGATCTGGCGGGTGTGGCGGCGGTCCGAGAGCATGCCGACGAGGCAGAACAGCGCGCCCGTGCTGACGCCGTGCGCCAGCATCTGGTACGAAGCGCCCTGGATGCCCTGGACGTTGATCGCGGCAATGCCGAGGATGACGAAGCCCATGTGGCTGACCGACGAGTACGCCACCAGCTTCTTCATGTCCGGCTGGACCATCGCGACGAGCGCGCCGTAAACGATGGCGATCACCGACAGCGTGGCCAGTGCCGGCGCAAAATACAGCGCGGCTTCCGGGAACAGAGGGATGGCGAAGCGGATCAGGCCGTAGCCGCCCATCTTCAGCATCACGCCGGCGAGGATGACCGAGCCGGGCGTCGGCGCCTGCACGTGCGCATCGGGCAGCCACGTGTGGAACGGGAACAACGGCACCTTGATGACGAAGGCGAGGGCGAACGCCAGGAACAGCCAGTACTGCGTGCCTTCCGGAATCTGCAGCTCATACAGCTTGAGCAGGTCGAAGCTGTATTCGCCGGTCATGGTCTGGTGCATCCACGACAGGCCGATGATCGCGACCAGCATCAGCACGCTGCCGGCCATCGTGTAGAGGATGAACTTGATGGCGGCGTAAATGCGCTGGTCGTAGCCCCAGATGCCGATCATGAAATACATCGGGATCAGGACGAAGTCCCAGAAGATGTAGAACAGGAAGACGTCGAGGGCGCAGAACACGCCGATCATCGACGCTTCGAGCAGCAGCATGAAGATCGAGAATTCCTTGACCTTCTTCTCGATGCTCTCCCACGACGACAACAGCGCGATCGGGGTCAGGAAGCCGGTCAGCACCAGCAACATCAGGCTGAGGCCGTCGATGCCGACGTAGTACTCGATGCCGAAGGCCGGGATCCAGGGCGCGCGTTCGACGAACTGGAACGGCTGCGCCGAGGCGGACGGATCGAAGCCCGCCCACAGGGCGAGCGTAATCGCGAAGGTCACCAGCGAGATGCCCAGCGCGAGGTAGCGAATCAGCGAATCCTTCGAGCCATCGCGGTTGGCGATGAACATCAGGAGGATGGCGCCGATAATCGGCGAGACGATAGCGAGAGTCAGCAGGCCAGGCACGTCGCTATCTCCACAAGTAGTAGGCGAGCACCGCGACCGCCCCTACGAACATCGATGCCGCATAAGTCTTGACCGACCCGTTCTGCAGCAGGCGGAGCACGATGCTCACGCCGCTCACCAGGTAACCGGCCCCATTCACCGCACCGTCCACGACCTTCACGTCGAAGCCGCGCCACAGGCCTTCCGTTGAAACCACCTTGATGGGTTGCACGATGGTCGCGTCGTAAACCTCGTCCACGTAGTACTTGTTCAGCAACAACTTGTGCACGCCCGGATACTGCGCGGCGAGCCGCGCCGGGATCTGCCGGTTCTTCAACCACAGGAACGTCGCCAGGCCGATGCCGGCAAACGCGAGCAGCGACGACACCGCCATCAAGCTGAGCTCGAGGGCCGTGTGATCCTCCTTGCGCTCTTCCACCGGAGTGCACGGTTCGAGCGCAATGCCGGCCAGTTCGCCGGTCGTGGTCTCTGCTCCGCAATTCGTCGCGTTGAAGACGGGCGTCAGCCATTCGTGCAGGTTGGCGTGACCGCCGAGCGCGTGCGGGATGTTCACGTAACCGGCCAGGATCGATCCGATCGCCAGCACGATGAGCGCCGTGGCCATCGGCCAGGGGGCGTCATGAGGAGCCCCATGCGCGTGGCCATGGCCGTGGTCGTGCGCGGCGTGTGCAGCATGTGCAACATGTGCGCCGGGTGCAGCATGTGCGTGAGCACTCGGTGCACCAGTTGCACCCGTAGCACCCGCAAAGCGTTCCTCACCGTGGAACGTGAGGTGGACGAGGCGCCACATGTAGGTGGCGGTCAGGAACGACGTGACCGCGCCGACGACCCACAGCAGCTGGTGGCCTTCAACGAAGGTCTCGAACAGGATCTCGTCCTTCGAGAAGAAGCCTGACAGCAGCGGCACGCCGGCGATCGCGACCGAGGCGATGACGAACGTCCAGTAGGTAATGGGAATGTGCTTCTTCAGGCCACCCATGTTGCGGATGTCCTGCTCGCCGTGCAGGGCGTGGATGACCGCGCCCGAGCCGAGGAACAGGCAGGCCTTGAAGAACGCATGAGTATAAAGGTGGAAGATGCCCGCGCCGTAGGCGCCGACGCCCATTGCCAGGAACATGTAGCCCAGCTGCGAGACCGTCGAATACGCCAGCACGCGCTTGATGTCGTTCTGCACCAGGCCGATGGTGCCGGCGAAGAGCGCCGTCGCGGCGCCGACGACCGCGACGATCGTCAGCGTCTCGGGCGTGAGGCTGAACAGCACCGCGGTG
>DATMJU010000099.1:0-3410 GCA_035553795.1 Vicinamibacterales bacterium | reverse complement strand
GTCCATGTTCGATGCGGGCAGAACGATGCGGGTGAAGCCCATTTGCTCGGCTTCGCGAATGCGGAGGGCCGCCTGGGCGACACCGCGGATTTCCCCTCCGAGACCGACCTCCCCGAAGACTGCCGTGCCCTGCGGAATCGGGCGGTTGCGGGTGCTCGAGGCGACAGCGGCGACAATGCCAAGGTCAACCGCTGGCTCGTCGATGCTCATGCCTCCGGCGATGTTCACGAACACGTCGTCCGAGACCAGGTGCAGGCCGGCGCGTTTTTCGAGGACCGCGAGCAGTAAAGACAGCCGGTTTTGATCGATGCCGACGGCCATCCGGCGCGACTGGCCGTAGTTGCTGGTGCTGACCAGTGCCTGCACTTCGACCAGCAGCGGACGGGTGCCCTCGAGGCAGCACAGCACCGCGGATCCAGGTGACGCCACCGGACGCTCCGCGAGAAACAACGCAGACGGATTGGGCACCGGTCGCAGGCCCGTGCCGGTCATTTCGAATACGCCCAGCTCGCTCGCCGCACCGAAGCGATTCTTCACAGCACGCACCACGCGATGCGAGTGGTGGCGCTCGCCTTCGAAGTACAGGACCGTGTCGACGACGTGCTCCAGCGCCTTGGGGCCGGCGAGGCTTCCGTCCTTCGTGATGTGGCCGACGAGGAAGGTCGGGATGTTGTGGCCCTTCGCCGTGAACAGAAACTGCGTCGCGGCCTCGCGGACCTGGCCGATGCTTCCCGGCGCAGACTGGAACTTGAGCGAGAACACCGTCTGCACCGAATCGATGATCATCAGCGCCGGCTTGACGCGGCCGATCTCTTCGAGGATGCGCTCGATGCAGGTTTCCGCCAGGAGGTAAAGCGGCGCGTCGCCAACGCCCAGGCGATCGCCCCGCGCCTTGATCTGATGCTCGGATTCTTCGCCGGATGCGTACAACACCGGCCCGACGTTGTGCGCGAAGTTGGCTGCCGCCTGCAGCAGCAAGGTGGACTTGCCGATGCCGGGCTCTCCGCCAAGCAGCATCAGCGAGCCCGGGACGATACCGCCGCCGAGCACGCGATCGAACTCGCTGATGCCGGTGGTGATGCGGTCCGCTTTCGAGGCTTCAATCTCTGCGTACTTCTTCGCGCCCGGCGTCGTGGCGCCGGGCATCGCGTAGCGATGCGTGGTGGGCCCGCCGGTGACGCCTTCGAACGGGCGCTCCTCGACAAAGGAGCTCCACGCGCCGCAGTCGTCACACTTGCCCTGCCATTTGGGCCGCTGCACGCCGCACTCCTGGCAGACGAAGACCGGCTTGGGTTGCTTACTCATACTTCCGTTCTACGCGTGATCCGAGCCGGCAGAGGATTTCGTACGGGATCGTGCCAATCCAGTCAGCCATTTCCCTCGCATCAATGGCCTTGTCGCCCTGCGATCCGAGGAACACCACTTCATCACCGGTTCCAACGCCGCTGATGTCCGTGACATCGGCGGTGAGCATGTCCATGCTGACCGCGCCAACGATCTTTGCCCGCTGGCCGCGAATCAACACCACGCCGTGATCCTCGAGCCGGCGATCCAGGCCGTCAGCGTATCCCGCCGGAATGACAGCCAAGGTCACGGGGCGATCTGCGACAAACCGGCCGCCATATCCGACCGTTTCTCCAACGCGGACGCCCTTGACCGCTACGACCCGGCTGGTGAGCGACATCACCGGCTTGAGGGCGATGTTCGATCCCAGCGGAGGCGGCACCAGGCCATAGAGCAACAGTCCCGGCCGGACGAAGTCGTACCACACCCGCGAGTCGCGCAACAGCGCCGCGGAGTTCGCGGCGTGTCGTAACCGTGGCCCGGCGCCGAGCTCATCGAGCACTCGGGACGCCTCTTCGAAGCGCGTACGCTGCGTGTCGAACAGTTGGTGCCCCGGTTCGTCCGCGGTGCCGAAGTGGGTATGCACGGCATCGAGCGCCAGGTTCTTGCTGGCCAGCAGTTCCGGCAACGTGCGCCGAAGGTTGTCGTGGCGGAAGCCAAGACGGTTCATGCCGGTGTCGATCTTCAGGTGATAGTGCAGCGTCGCCCCTCGCCGCGCGGCGCCTGCTTGCAGCGCGTAACCGGCGGCGGGACTCGAGATGGTCGGCGTGAGGCCGAAGTCAAAGACGCCGTCGAGGTCGCTGACACTGAGCGCGCCAAACACGAGGATCGGCGCGCGGATGCCGGCGCTACGCAGGTCGACACCTTCTTCGATGTCCGCGACGGCCAGCATGTTCGCGCCAGCCGCTTCGAGCGCCGCCGCCACGCGTCGAGCGCCATGTCCGTAGGCGTTGGCCTTGACGACGGCGATGATGCTGGGCGCGATCGCGGGCCCGCGGCCCGCGCCGCGATTCAGCCCGGACTCGTGCGCGAGGTAGGAGCCGATGGCCCTGAAGTTGGATTCGAGCGCGGCAAGATCGACGCGGGCTGTAGTGCAGCGGACCACTAAGGTGATTAGAACACAGCGGGCTCTTCTATTCTCCGTCCGTCCATCCACCACCGGCGAGGTTGCCGAAGCGGGTCTGCTCGCGGATGAACGCCAGCTTCACAGTGCCGGTCGGGCCGTTACGCTGCTTGGCGATGATGATCTCGGCGATGCCATCTGAGTCCGCCGGCTGGTCGTCGAGCTTGTACATCTCCTCGCGGAAGATCAGCATGACGACATCGGCGTCCTGCTCGAGGGCTCCGGATTCGCGAAGGTCGGACAGCATCGGGCGCTTATCTGAGCGCGCTTCGGGTGCGCGCGACAACTGCGACAGCACGACGATCGGGACGCTCAGTTCCTTGGCGAGGCCTTTGAGCGAACGCGAAATCGACGCCAGTTCGAGCGTGCGGTTCTCGAAGCGGCCGCGGCCCGTCATCAACTGGATATAGTCGATGGCCAGGACGCTCAGGCCATGCTCGGCCTTGAGCCGGCGGGCCTTCGCGCGCATTTCGAGAACGCCGATACCCGCCGTATCGTCCACGAACAGCTTGGCGGCGCTGAGCGACTCCATCGCGTGCGTGATCTGGCCGTACTCCTTCTGCCCGATCTGTCCGCTCAACAGCCGGTACATGTCGATCTTCGCTTCCGATGCGAGCATGCGCATGAACAGCGATTCCTTCGACATTTCGAGACTGAAGAACCCGGCCACGCCGCCGCTGGTCGCCACGTTCTGGCAGATGTTGAGCACCAGGCTCGTCTTGCCCATTGACGGGCGGGCGGCCACGATGACCAAGTCGCCTGGCTGAAGGCCCCGCGTCTTGCGATCGATATCGTCGAACTTGGTCGGCACGCCGGTGATGAACGTCTTGTGCTCGAACAGCTTCTCCATCTTGGGGAAGCTCTCGCGGACCAGTTGTTCCATCGAAACGAAGCCGGCCTTCACGCGATCTTCGGCGACGGCGAAGATGGCGCTCTCCGCCTC
>DATMJU010000098.1:0-8800 GCA_035553795.1 Vicinamibacterales bacterium | reverse complement strand
GGATTCTTGGGACCGCAATCGCCGCCGCCGCCGCCGCGCCGCTCCTCGCCCACCACGCGTTTTCCGCCGAGTTCGACGCCAATGCGCCGGTGACCCTTCGCGGACCGGTGACCCGGGTCGAGTGGATCAACCCGCACGCGTGGATCCACATGGAGCACAAGACCGCCAACGGCAAGGTGGAAACGTGGATGGTCGAAGGCGGCACCCCGAACACCTTGCAGCGCAACGGCGTCACGCGCGACTCGGTCAAGGTCGGCACCGTGATCGTCGTCGAGGGCTACAAGGCGAAGGACGGACGCTTGCGCGCCAACGGGCGCGACATCACGCTGCCTGATGGCCGCACGTTGTTCATGGGCTCGTCCGGCACGGGCGCGCCGAAAGACGGCAGGGATCCGAACGAGCGGCCGAAGCCGAAGGGGCTGTGATGATGAGATTCGGTGTCGCGTGCGTGGCGATCGCGGCCACAGCGCTCGTGGCTTGCGGCAGCAATCCCACAAGCGGGACCACCCAGGAAACGTATCGCGCGCCGCGCACGGCGGACGGCACGCCGGATCTCAATGGGATCTGGCAGGCGAACAACACGGCCAACTGGGATCTCGAGCCGCACGAAGCACGCATGGGGCCGGTCGTTGCGCTCGCCGCCGCGTTCAGCGTGCCGCCGGGACTCGGCGTCGTCGTGGGCGACGAAATTCCGTACTTGCCCGCAGCGCTCGAGAAACGCAACGCCAATCGCGCCGATTGGGTGAAGCTCGATCCCGAGGTCAAGTGCTACATGCCCGGAATTCCGCGCGCGACCTACATGCCGTACCCGTTCCAGATCGTGCAGTCGAAAGACAACGTGCTGTTCACCTATGAGTTCTCGAGCGCCAGCCGCATCGTTCGCATGAACACCCAGGAGAAGAGCCCGGCACCGGCGTGGATGGGCTGGAACGTGGGCAAATGGGATGGCGAATCGCTGGTGATTGAAGTCACCGACCACATGCCGGACACGTGGTTCGATCGCGCGGGCAACTGGCACAGCGACGCGCTCAAGGTCACCGAGCGCTACACCGCGCTTGACGCCAACACCCTCGACTACGAAGCGACGATCGAGGATCCTAACGTGTTCTCGAAGCCGTGGACGATCAAGATGCCGCTGTATCGGCGCCGTGAGCCGAACATGCAGCTGATGGAGTACAAGTGCGTGCCGTTCGCGGAGGAGCTGCTCTACGGGCATCTCCGCAAGAAGCCGTAGGCGCGAGGCTGGTTCGCCCGTTCAGCGGGTCGTGATGATTCGGAGCGATCTGCCTTTATAAGCCGCGGGATCGACGTTCCGGACGACGCTCGCGTGACGCGTGTTGCCGAGCATCGTGATCACTTCGATATCGATGCGGCCCTTCCACTCATTCGCAATTCCCAGGTGCACCGGCATGTCGCTCTGCGAACAGTAGCCGCTGCCCGAATCGACCAGCGCCGACGACAACAGCTGGCGCGTGCCGGCGCGGAAGGCGCGCACTTCGCTGCCGGCGCGCGTGCGCCGCGCGTTCGGGTCGGTCACTTCCACCGCAATGGAACGGCCGCGCATGGTGGCCGTGTTGCGCAACAGCGGATGCCCACCGCCGTTGGGATCGTTGTTGGTGAGCGCCAGGTCCAGCCGGCCATCGCGGTCGAAATCCACGAACTGCACGCCGTGCGTGGCATCGTTCTTCAGGATGACGTCGGGCAGCGCCTCGGTGAACCTGGCGCCGTTGATGAACAACGCGTCGCGATACAGCGGCTGCCCGCCGATGAAGTTGCCGACGTACAGATCCGGCCGGCCATCGTTATCCAGGTCGCCCCAACTCGATGTGACGCCGTGGCCGTTCAGGTCGATGCCCTTCTCGATCGAGATGTCGGTGAACGCGCGGCCTCCGTCGTTCCGGTAGAGCGCGCTGTGCCCGTAATTCGCCACGAACAGATCGAAGTCGTCGTCGTGATCGATGTCGGCGATGCTCGGGCCCACACCGCCATCCTCTTTGGGCCGCGGTAACCCGCTGACGCCCAACGCCGCCGCCACGTCCTCAAACTTGCCGGCGGTCTGGCGATACAGGCCATTGGCCTCACCTTCCTGATTGGCCGTGAACAGGTCGAGGTCGCCATCGCGATCGAAATCCCACCAGGCTGCGCTGACGGTCTTTCGCGGGTCGCCAATGCCGGTCGCTTCGGTCACGTCGACGAACTGGCCGCGATCGTTGCGCAGCAGGCGATTGGGCACATCACGAAACGCGGCGAACAGATCGAGATCGCCGTCGCCGTCAAAGTCGATCCAGGCAGGCTGCCGCGCGACGCCGGTGAGGTTCACGCCGATCGCTTTCGCCACGTCAACGAATCGCGTCCCCCTGGCCTCATTGCGATACACCTTGGCGGGCACCTTCGGATCGGCGAAGCCCACGTAGAGGTCGGAGTCGCCGTCACCATCAAAATCGCCCCAGGCCACCGCGCGCGTCTCAACATCGTCGAAGAGCCCGACCTCTTTCGCGACCTCCACGAAGGTGCCGTTGTCGTTGCGATAGAACCGGTTGGGCCGGCCGCGAAAGGCGACGAAGTAGTCGAGATCGGCATCTCCGTCGACGTCGGCCCAGGCATTGGCTTGCCCACCTTGGGCGCTGAAGAGCTGAGGTTGAACGAGCTCGAAGGAGGGCCGCCACTCCGGGGCCTGGGCCAGGAATGCGGCGAATGCCGCGATCGCAGCGGTTCGAATGAGCAACACGGCGAGTTACGTTAGCACGGCCTTGAAGCCGGGCACGCGCGTTGCATCGGTGCCTGCCGAGGTAGTGGTGGAACAATTAGGTGAATCGTTCGATACGCTGGAACTCTCGCGCGTCGCATTGCGGCTGGGCGTCGCGGCGGTGCTCGGCGCGCTCATCGGCATCGAGCGTGAGTGGATGCGCAAGGCCGCCGGCCTCCGCACGCACACCACCGTCGCCCTCGCGTCGGCGACCTTCGTCATGATCATCAACGAGGGCGACGCCGCCTCCGACGGCATATCGCGCGTGATTCAGGGCATCACGGCTGGTATCGGCTTCCTCGGTGCCGGCACCATCCTGAAAGGCAACAGCGCCGAGACCATCTCCGGGCTGACTACGGCGGCAACCATCTGGCTGACGGCGGCCATCGGTGCCGCAGCCGGCGCCGGCCATGTGGATGTTGCGGTGCTGAGCGTGATTGCCGCGCTCGTCACGCTGTCGCTCTTCACGCTCGTCGAACGGATGATTGGCACCGCTCGCGACTGACTCGTCCCACCCATCCCTGGCACCTCGGCGCGTCACGTCTGGATTGGCGCTAGAATTCGGCGCATGTCCCACCTGAAACGCTTTTCCCTGGTCGTCGTCCTGATCGCCACCGCCGGCGCGGTCACCGCGCAAGAGCGCGGCCGCGTGCCCGGCATCGATGCCTCGGGCATGGACCTGTCGGTTCGCCCGCAGGATGATTTCTTCCGCTACGTGAACGGGCGCTGGGTCGACAACACACCGATCCCTGCGGACCAGTCGTCGTATGGCTCGTTCGGTATCCTGCGTGAACGCGCGCAGGAGGCGGTGCGCGCGATCATCGAGTCCGAAGCGAAGTCGCAGGCCGCTGCCGGCACCAACAGCCAGAAGATCGGCGATCTCTACAAGAGCTTCATGGACGAGGCGAAGATCGAGTCGCTCGGCATCACTCCGCTCAACGCCGAGCTCGCCCGCATCGCCGCGATCACGGACCGCAAGGACCTGCCCGCGGCATTCGCGCGCGCATCGCGCATTGGTGTGCGGCTTCCCTTCACGGTTGGCGTCGGCCCCGATCAGCGCAACTCCGAGATCTACGCGGTGAGCGTGTCGCAGTCCGGACTCGGCATGCCCGATCGCGACTACTACCTGCGCACCGACGGTCGCTTCCCGGACACGCGCAAGGCCTACACCACCTACGTGTCACGCCTGTTCGCGCTCGGCAACCAGCCCGACCCGGAGGGCGCCGCCGCGCGCATCGTCTCGCTCGAAACACAGATCGCCAAGCTGCAGTGGGATCGCGCCCGCAACCGCGATCGCAACGCGACCTACAACAAGATGGGCGTCAACTCGCTGCAGGCATCGACGCCGAACTTCGACTGGCAGGCCTTCCTCGCCGCGATGCCGGCCAACGCAAAGGACAAGGTCAGCGATGTGATCGTCCGCCAGCCTGACTACTTAAAGGCGGTCGATCAGCTGATCGGCGAGATTCCCCTCGCCACCTGGAAGGAATACCTGACGTTCGGATTGATCAGCGAGTATGCCGACGGCCTGTCAGCGCCGTTCGCGGATTCCGATTTCGAGTTCCGGGGCCGCACGCTGGCCGGCCGCCAGCAGCAGCAGCCACGCTGGCGCCGCGGCGTCACCGAAGTGGAGCAAGCACTCGGTGAACCCGTCGGGCGCCTGTACATCGAACAGCATTTCAAGCCAGAAGCGAAAGCGCGCATGGACGCGCTGATCAAGAACCTGCTCTCGGCGTTCAACGTGATGATCGACGAGCTCGAGTGGATGTCGCCGGCGACCAAGAAGGAAGCGCAGGCCAAGCTCGCGAAGTTCAAGGTGAAGATTGCGTATCCCGATCAGTGGCGCGACTTCTCGAAACTCGACATCAAGCCCGGCGATCACGTTGGCAACCAGATCCGATTCCGCGAGTTCCAAAATGACGATGCGTGGTCGCGGCTTGGCAATCCGGTCGAGCGGTGGCGCTGGGGTTTCACGCCGCAGACGGTGAACGCGTCGTACAGCGCGACCAACAACGAGATCACCTTCCCCGCCGGCATCCTGCAGCCGCCATTCTTCGACATGGGCGCGGATGACGCGATCAACTACGGCGCAATCGGCGCGGTCATCGGCCACGAGATCAGCCACGGCTTCGACGACCAGGGCCGGAAGTCAGACGGCGACGGCAACCTGCGCGACTGGTGGACCGCCGAGGATGCCCAACAGTTCGAGGCGCGCGCCGCCAGGCTCGGCGCGCAGTTCGAGGCCTACAACCCGCTGCCTGGCATGAAGATCAACGGACGCATGACCATGGGCGAGAACATCGGTGACCTGAGCGGCGTGGCGGTCGCCTACCGCGCCTACAAGATTTCGTTGAAGGGGAAGGAAGCGCCGGTGATCGGCGGCTTCACCGGCGACCAGCGCTTCTTCATCGGCTTCGCGCAGATCTGGCGCTTCAAGTCGAGGGATGAAGCATTGCGCAACCAATTGCTCACCGACTCACACTCGCCCGGTTATTACCGCTCGTTCGTGCCGCTGACGAACATCGACGCGTGGTACACGGCGTTCAACGTGAAGCCGGGCGACAAGCTCTATCGCGCGCCGGCAGAACGCGTCAAGGTTTGGTAGGAAAACACGGTTACGGGTTACGGGTTACGGGTTACGAAGGACTCATTTCGCGGCCCAGGGCGGCCGGATGAGATGCGCCTTGTCGGCGTCCGGACGCGGAACGAACTTCTGCGTCCGGCCGTACTGATTGTCCCCGCCATACAAATTGCCCTCCGAGTCGACCGAGAAGGTGTGCACCTCGAGGTAGCCATCGGGCAGATCGGGCGGCACCATCCACGTGTAGAGCCGGTTCCCTGAGAAATCCAGCTTCACGAACCGCAGCGGTTTCAGGTCGGTAATCCACAGGCTGTCGTCGTTGACGATGATGTCGAGCGGCAGGGAGAAGCCGGGGAACGCCGATACGAATTCAACCTTGGCGGGATCGCCGGTGGTGCGGAAGACATTGATGCGGCCGCCCGATCGATCGAGCGCGAAGATGCGGCCTTCCGGTCCCACCGCGACGGCGTGCACGCCGCTGAACTGTCCAGGCCCCTTGCCGTTGCCGCCGAATTCACCAAGGTAGTTCAGCGACCGGTCGAGAATCATCACGCGATGGTTATCGAGTCCGTCGGCGATGAGCACGCGGCCATCCGGCAGGAAGGCAACGTCCTGCGGCTTCGCAAAGTGCGTGCGATCGTTGCCCGGAACGTTCTTCTCACCGAGCGTCTTGAGCAGTTGCTTGCCGTCGTTCGAGAAAACATAGATGGTGTGAAAGGTTTCGTTGATGACCCAGACGCGCTTGTCCCGATCGTAGGGACTGATGCGAATGCGATGCGGGCCGGGACCCGAGGAACCCTCGCAGAGGTGATCCCACTGCGTCCATCGCTCCTTGACGCGTCCGTTGCGATCCAGGGTGTACAGGCAGTTTTGCCAGACGCGCCGGTCTGCCAGCGTCAGCACGTTCATCTTGAGCGAACCGGCGTAGCCGGCGTATTCAGCCGGCAACGGATCCGGCAGGCGGAACTCGCCGCGCTGGGCGACGAAGATGCGATCGGGTGATTCCGCAAACACTCCCGAATTCCCGCCAAACGCGAAGCCAGGAGCGGCAAACGGCTTGTGCCACGCGCGAACCACCGTATACGGGCTGGGCCCGACGGGCCCCTCCGGCACGGGCGCCTGGGCGCTTCCGGCAGGCATGAACAGCGCAACAAACAGGGCGGCAGCACTGGCTCTCGGAATCATGGGCGCATTCTGCCACGTCGAAGCTCGTCCTGCACAAACCCTTGCCGACGAGGTACGATTATGGATTCATGTCTCCTGAAGAATTGCTCGCTGGCCTATCCGTCGTCGCAGGACTCGTCGTCCTGGAGGGTTTGCTCTCGGTCGATAACGTGCTTGGCATCGCGGCACTGGCCAATGAACTGCCGGCCTCGCAGCAGAAGAAGGCCATTCGGATCGGTCTCTTCCTCGCGTACCTGTTCCGCGTCCTCGCGCTGTTCGTGGCCGGCTGGCTGGCGACCAACACCTGGGTGCGCTGGCTGGGAGCCGGCTACCTGATCTGGCTGATGTCGTCGCATCTCACCAAGGGCCACGCTCACGACGTGGGCGAAACGCTCGTTGATGCCGATCCCTCCAACGACGGCAAGCCGTCGACCGTCACCGCCCCGCGCAATCTGCGACTGGTGCTGATCCAGATCGGCTTGATGGATCTCAGCCTGAGCATCGACAACGTCATCGCCGCCGTCGGCCTGGCGCCGAAGGCCGAGAACGGCGATCCGGTAATGTGGCCCATCTACGCGGGTGTATTGATCGCCATCCTCGCGTTGCAGCAGATTGCGCCGCACGCCATGAATCTGCTCAAGAAGTACCCCATCCTCGAGCCGACCGCATTCATCTTGATCGGCTATGTTGGCGCGCTGCTGATCGGCGAAGAGGCGTACCACCTCATCACGGGCGCCCCTGTGCACCTGCCCGCCTACTTCAAGTTCGTCGGGATCCTGATGATCATCATCGTGGCGCTCTC
The DNA here is from genome assembly GCA_035553795.1 of Vicinamibacterales bacterium. Classification (GTDB taxonomy): domain Bacteria; phylum Acidobacteriota; class Vicinamibacteria; order Vicinamibacterales; family UBA2999; genus 12-FULL-67-14b. Next base: position 1,507 of record DATMJU010000098.1, on the reverse strand, counting down.
GTATGAGGCCGATGCCGTGGTGCGGCGGGCAATCAAGCCGCTGATCACCATGTCGATGCCGATGATGCGCGCGGTCACTCGAGTGGTCAGCTTCGTCATCTGGCCGCTCGAGCAACTCATCGGCATGATCTAGTTCCTTCGCGCCGCTCTCAGGCGGCGCGGGGAATCCGCGCTGGCTGAGCGGGTGTCGTCGTGACGATGTGCGACGGCGCGGACTCCGCGCCGCCGCTTCCCATCAGCGCACGCAAGCTGTCGACCAACGCGCGGGTCTCCTCTGCCTGGTTGGTCAACTGTTCGCTGGCAGCCGCACCTTCCTCAGCCGCGGCCGCATTCGACTGCGTGACGCGTTCCATCTGCCGCACGGCCTGTCCAACCTGGCCCACACCGTCAGCCTGCTGACGCGTCGCCTCATTGAGGTCACCGACCAGGTTCTTGGCCTGACCGACCGTCTCCGTGATTCTCGCGATCGTGATGCTCATCTGGCTGACTCGTGCCGCGCCGCCAGTGGCGTTGGCCGCAGCTTCCTCAATCAGCGTCGTAGTGTCACGCGCCGCCTGGGCGGAGCGCACCGCAAGTTGCCGCACTTCGTCGGCGACCACCGCGAAGCCCATGCCGGCTTCACCTGCCCGGGCTGCTTCCACCGCGGCGTTCAGCGCGAGGATGTTGGTCTGGAACGCGAGGTTATCGATGGTCTTAATGATCTTGGCGACCCTGGTGCTCGACTCGCCGATCGCCTCCATGGTCGAGACCATTGCCGCGAGATCGCGGTTGGAGTCTTGAACGCCGGCATCGACCGCGGCCATCAACTCGGTGACACGAGCCGAGTTCTCCGCGTTCTGGCGGGTCATCGCCGACATCTCTTCCATTGATGCCGAGGTCTCCTCAAGAGAGGCCGCTTGCTCACTCGCTCCGCTCGCCAGCAATTGTGCCGACTGCGAAACCTGTCCGGCGACGGTTGCGACCTGACCTGCACCATGGGCGAGGCCATCGACCACGGCAAACACCGGCCGCACCACCGCCCGCCGAATCACCTGGTAGAACGCGACGCCGGCCAGCGCTACCAGCAGCACCACGATCGTCAACGATCGCATCGCGGCAGAAGCGATGGTGGCATCCGCCGCCTCGAGCGACTGGATCACCTCGAAGGCGCCGTGCACCTCGCCGACCTTCCAGTTCTCCATCGGTCCACCAGTCGGGTCCACGCCGCGATCGTTGCCCCATAGCGCCATCGATGTCTTCGGGTCGCCATGGCAATGGAGGCATTCCTCGGTCAGTCGAATGGGCCGGAAGTACCGAATTGCATTCTTCTCGTGATCGATCTCGAAATGTTCCTTGACGCCGTTCTCTTCAAACATCCTGATGACGCGCGCTTCGACGGCGTCCGGCTCGTTCTTCGGGTTGCGCGGCTTGAATTTTGGCACCCGCATCTGGTAGCCGCCCTCTTCCGACTTTTTCATCGCGGCCTTCCACGCGGTGACGACCGGAACCGCGCTGAGCACTTTGTCGA
>DATMJU010000097.1:0-5744 GCA_035553795.1 Vicinamibacterales bacterium | reverse complement strand
ACAGCACGACCTCGCTCAGCATCGTCGAAACCGCCAGCGGCACGCTGGTGCAGCGGGCCGTCGATCCCACCAAGCTCGAATTCCTCTCGCAGGTCTACAAGCGCAAGGACGAAGCGCACCTCCTCGAGTCGGCGCAGAAGTACCTGACCACTTTGCACAAGGTGTCGGACATCCTGTCGCGCGCGTCGAGCGTCGAGGCGCTGTTCGATTCGATCCTGTCGGCGATCCTCGAGGTCGCCAGCGGCGACCGCGCGGCGATCCTGATGCGCAACAAGGAGACGGGCAGCGTCGACCTGGTGGCGTTGCGCACCCGCGACGGCAAGCCGGCCGGCGCGGTCACGGTCTCCCGCTCGGTGGTGAACGACGTCCTCGAGAAGGGCATTTCGGCGTTCACCGACGACGCGATGGCTGACGATCGGTACGTCGGCGGGGAAAGCATTGTCCGGCAGAAGATTCGCTCGGTGATGTGCGCGCCGATGCGCACCACCGACGAGATCCTCGGCGTGCTGTACGTGGACAGCCAGCAGGCGCGCGAGTTCAGCGAAGCCGAGCTGGAACTGCTCGCCGCGGTCGGGAACCAAGCCGGCATCGCGCTGCATCGCGCGCGGTTGATGGCGGAGGTCGAGCGGCTGTTCCTCGACGTCATGAAGGCGATCGCGTCGATCATCGACGCCAAGGACGGCTACACCCACAAGCACTCGGAACGGGTCGCGGCGTTTGGCGTGCGCCTGGCGCAGCACCTCGGCTTCGACGCCGACAGCCGCGCGGTGGTGGAGTTGTCAGGATTGCTGCACGACGTCGGCAAGATCGGCGTGCCGGACGCGATCCTCAACAAGCCTGGAAAGCTTACCGACGAGGAGTTCAAGGAGATGCGGCTGCACCCCATTCACGGCGCGCGCATCCTCTCGAACATCCAGAGCCAGAAGGTCATCAGCCTGCTGCCTGGAGTGAAGTATCACCACGAGCGATGGGACGGGAAGGGATATCCGGAAGGATTGCGCGGCGAGGAGATTCCGTTGCTGGGCCGCGTCCTCGGCGTCGCCGACTTCCTGGACGCGCTCACATCCGATCGTTCGTACCGCAAGGGACTGCCGCTCGAAGAAGCGCTGCAGATGGTCCGCGATCTCGAAGGGCAGGCCTTTGATCCGGTCGTGGTGAAAGCCGCCGTCGAGCTGCACGCGAAGGGCGAGCTCGCCCTGCCGTCAACGCCTAATCCAGGCGTCCAGGCGGAGCCGACGCCGGTCGCGGCGCCTCCGGCGACGACGAACTCCTAGAGAAAGAGGCTCCGGGCGGTGAGCATCTCCGGCCGCAGGCCGGAGGATGCCGCCAGCCGCTTCACGAGGATCGGCGTGTCGATGCGCGCCTTCCACATGTCGTTGCGTCCGCCAAGTTTCGTGAACACTTCCGCCCACTCGTTCCACCACGGGGAAATGCGTTGAGAGATGGGCTCAATGATGAGGAAGTGAGGGTGCCCGGACCCCGGTTCCCGGTTACTGGTCTTGTGCAGTTGCGTGAGTTGCCCGAGCAGGGCGCTGCGATCTTTCTCTTTCAGTTCGTTCACGACAAACGCAGCCACCACGAGGGATGTGCCCTTGGGGAAGCGCACCGTGCCGGCGTGGGCGCGCCGCACGTCGTGACGCAAGCCGAATGATTTGTACGTGAAGCGCGCCTCTTCAAGGGTCCACGGATGCGTGTCGAAGCCCGTCACTTCGAGGTGCGGCGTCACGGACGTGGCAACCGCGGCTCCGGCGACCCCGGTGCCGCAGCCCAGATCCACGACGATGCCAGGAGATAGCTGCGCGCCGATCTCGCGGATGATGTGCTGAACGAGCAGGAAGTGGAGCGGGCCGTAATAGAGCGCGAACGCGGCGCGCTTGCCGGCGCCGTCGAGCGCCTTGTGATCGGCCAGCGCCGATTCGCGGCGTTCGACGTACGCCGATGAAAGCGCGCGCAGTGCGCGCGTCACTTCCCTGAAGGTGAGATCCGCCAGGTGCCGCTGTTCGAGCGCTGCCACGTACGCGTCGAGGCTGGTAACTGGCAACTGGTAACTGGTAACTATCTTGAAGTTAGAGGTTTGGGGTGAGTGACGGGGATCGAACCCGCGACAGCCGGATCCACAATCCGGAGCTCTACCACTGAGCTACACTCACCACAGGGGCTGAATTAGGGATTATAGCAGTTCAGATCGTTCGTCCGAAAGGTCCGGTCCAGCCATCGTGGGTCAAGGTATTTTCCAGCTCGGACTGCCGGCGAGCCAGCGTCGACGAATCGTCGAAATGCTCGACCCGCTCCGAACCGTCAGGCTGGATCACGACCAATTCGAACCCGATGCCGCTTGCCGCATCCCGGGTTTCGCACCGGATGAACGTGCCTTGCCGTTCGTAAAACCAGACCATGTTCTCACGTCTCTCTGAGGGAACGCCCAGCTTAGCATGATCCCTTTTCTTGGCCCGGCGGATCCGTTCCCGCCCGTAGAGCAGGCGCTCGACAACCCTGACGGTCTCCTCGCGGCCGGCGGGTCGTTGTCCATCAGGCGCCTGACCGAGGCCTACCAGCGCGGTATCTTCCCCTGGTTCAACGAAGGCGATCCGATCCTGTGGTGGTCGCCAGATCCTCGCACGGTGTTGCGCCCCGCGGCCATACACCTCTCCCATTCGCTCCGCAAGAAGCTCAAGAAAGACATCTTCAGCGTCACCATCGACAAAGCCTTCGCCCGGGTGCTGGCTGGCTGCGCGGCGCCTCGTGACGGGGACCCGGGCACGTGGCTGAGCCAGCCAATGCGCCGGGCATACGAGGCCCTCCATGACGCCGGACTGGCGCATTCGATCGAGGTCTGGATGGATGGAGAGCTGGCGGGCGGCATCTACGGCGTGGCGATCGGCCGGATGTTCTTCGGCGAATCGATGTTCACGCGCCGCACCGACGCGTCCAAGATCGCGATGGCGCGGCTGGCCGCGCAACTCGAGCGCTGGCAGTTCCCGATGATTGACTGCCAGCTGGAAACCGATCACTTGGTGTCACTCGGCGCGGAGCCGATGCCGCGCCGCCAGTTTGTGGCGGAGGTGGATCGCCTGGTCAAGGAGCCGCCGCCCGTTTGGGTGTTCGACGCGGACCTGGAGGGCAATCCTGCGCATGCGCCGCGGACCCTGCGCGCGGCTCCCGGTTCCCGGCTGCCGGAACCCGGCTTATGATCAGAAGGTGGCGGATCCCAAAGTTCGCGATCGGATCGAGCCCGATTCCCAGGTCACTGAGCGGGTCGAGCATCCCCGTCTCTGGAAGGTGCTGCTGCACAACGACGACTTCACCACCCAGGAGTTCGTGGTCTGGGTGCTGGAGTCGATCTTTCACCTGCCGCACGCCGAGGCGTTCGCCATCATGATGCACGTTCACCAGCAGGGCGTTGGCGTGGCCGGCCTGTTTACGCGCGACGTCGCGGAAACCAAGGTCAAGGCCACCCAGCAGCTCGCCGAGCAGCATGAGTACCCGCTGCTCGTGACCATCGAACCCGACTCCCAGGAATCACAGGCATGAGCCGCACGCCGGTTCCGTTCGCCCCCGACACGCTCGAGAGCATTCGCCGCGCCTTCCGCGTCGCGTCGGATCGCCGCCACGATCTCGTCAGCCTCGAGCACATGCTCCACGCGCTGATCGAGGATCCGCAGGCGAAAGACATCCTGACCCGGTGCCGCGTCAACCTGGCGACGCTCAAGACCGATCTCGATGAAGTGCTCGATCGCGCCTTCACGCCGGTGCCCGGCCGCAAGGCCGTCAAGCCCGAATCCACGCTCGGCTTCGATCGCGTCGTCGAGCGCGCGGTGGTGCATGCCGCGAATTCGAGCGCGCAGCAGGTGGAAAGCGGCGCGTTGCTGGTATTCCTGCTGCAGGAAGAGGACAGTCACGCCGCGTACTTCCTGCGCAAGCAGGGCGTCGATCGCCTGACGTTGCTGCGCGCCATCTCGCACGGCGCGCCCGAGTCGACTGCCGCGGGCGCTGCCCCCGACGGCGGCGAAGGTGGCGTGGCCGCGACCGACCCGCTGCAGGCCTACGCGACGGACCTGATTGCCAAGGCGGCGGCCGGCAACGTCGATCCGCTGATCGGGCGCGAGCTCGAGATCGAGCGCATGGTGCACGTGCTGTGCCGGCGCCGCAAGAACAACCCGCTGCTGGTGGGAGAGCCCGGCGTCGGCAAGACCGCGCTGGCCGAGGGGCTCGCGCTGCGCATTCATAGCGGCGCCGTGCCGGACGCGCTGAAGAACGTCCGCGTGTTCTCGCTCGACATGGGAGCGCTCGTCGCGGGCACGCGCTATCGCGGGGACTTCGAGGAGCGCGTCAAACAGGTGCTGGACGCGCTGGCCAAGCACGAGCAGGCGATCCTCTTCATCGACGAGATCCACACGCTGATCGGCGCCGGTTCGGCCTCCGGCGGCACCATGGACGCCGGCAACCTGCTCAAACCGGCGCTGGCGTCGGGCGCGCTGCGCTGCATTGGCTCCACGACGTTCTCGGATGTAAAGCAGTCGTTCGACAAGGACCGCGCGCTGTCACGCCGGTTCCAGAAGATCGAAGTGCTCGAGCCGACCGATGCCGAGACGATCGAGATCCTCAAGGGGCTGAAGAAATCGTACGAATCGCATCACGGCGTGACGTATCCGGACGAGACGCTCGAAGCGGCGGTGACGCTGTCGTCGAAGCACCTGAAAGATCTGCATCAGCCCGACAAGGCGATCGACGTGATCGACGAGGCGGGGGCGGCGAAGAAACTGGAACCCGCCGGGAACCGGGAACCGGGAGCCGGGAACCTCGCGGTCACGGTTTCTGATGTTGAGCGCATCGTTGCGAAGATCGCGCGCGTGCCGGTGCAGGCGGTGTCGAGCGACGACAAGGTCGCGCTGCAGAATCTCGAGACCGAACTGAAGTCGGCAATCTTCGGGCAGGATGACGCGATCGACGAGGTGTCCTCGGCGATCAAGTTGTCGCGCTCGGGACTGCGTGCGCCGGACAAGCCGATGGGCAACTTCCTGTTTGCGGGTCCGACCGGCGTGGGCAAGACGGAACTGGCAAAGCAACTGGCCAAGGTGTTGAAGGTCGAGTTCCTGCGCTTTGACATGTCGGAGTACATGGAGAAGCACGCCGTCTCGCGTTTGATCGGCGCGCCTCCGGGCTACGTGGGCTACGAAGAAGGCGGGCTGCTGATCGACGCGATCCGCAAGTCGCCGCACGCCGTGCTGCTGCTCGACGAGATCGAAAAGGCGCATCCGGATATCTTCAATATCCTGCTGCAGGTGATGGACCACGGTACGCTGACCGACAACAACGGTCGCAAGGCCGACTTCCGCAACGTGATCATCATCATGACCACGAACGCAGGTGCGGAGAGCCTGCAGAAGCGTTCCATCGGCTTCACCGACAACAAGGAAGCCGGCGACGAGATGGCGGACATCAAGCGCATGTTCACGCCGGAATTCCGCAACCGCCTGGATGCGATCATCAGCTTCCGTGCGCTGGACGAGGAAATCATCCTGCGCGTGGTCGACAAGTTCCTGATGCAGCTCGAAGAGCAGCTGCATGAGAAGAAGGTCGAGGCTGTGTTCAGCGAAAACCTGCGCAAGTTCCTGGCGCGGAAGGGTTTCGATCCGCTGATGGGTGCCCGCCCGATGGCGCGCCTGATCCAGGATATGATCCGCAAGGCGCTTGCCGACGAACTGCTGTTCGGCCGGCTGGTATCCGGTGGCCGCGTCACCGTC
>DATMJU010000096.1:0-2821 GCA_035553795.1 Vicinamibacterales bacterium | reverse complement strand
GGCGCCTCCTGATCCGCAACGACCGCGATCCGCGTGAACGCCGTGTGCCCTTCCGACAAGGCCTTGAAGAGCGCCACCCGCTCGGCGCACATCGTGAGCCCGTACGTCGCGTTCTCGATGTTGCAGCCGGCGATGATCTCGCCGGCGTCGGTCTCGAGCGCGGCGCCGACCTTGAAGCCGGAATAATCGCAGACCGCGTGTTCGCGGGCTGCGCGGGCCGCGGTCACCAGCCTGTCCGCTGTAGCCCTGGCGGCGTGCGGATCAGAGCCGGCCAATGATGCCCTCGAGCAGCGCGATGAACTGCCCTTTCACCTGCTGCGCGGTCTCCATGACCTCGGAGTGATGCAGCGGTTCGGGGAAGACACCGGCGGCGGCGTTGGTAATGCACGAAATCCCGAGCACCTCGAGACCCATGTGACGCGCGACAATCGCTTCAGGTGCAGTGGACATGCCGACCGCGTCGGCGCCCAGAGTGCGGAAGGCGCGGATCTCGGCGGGAGTCTCGTAGCTCGGACCAAGCACCGCGATGTAGATGCCGTGCTGAATCGTCAGGCCCTGGGCGGACGCGGCGTCATCGGCGAGCGCGCGCAGGCGCTTCGAATAGACCTCGCTCATGTCCGGGAAACGCACGCCGAATCGTTCGTCGTTCGGCCCGGCCAGCGGATTGGTGCCCATCAGGTTGATGTGATCGTCGATCACCATCAGCGCGCCGCGCGAACAGTTCGGCGAGATGCCACCGGCGGCGTTGGTGAGAATCACGCGCGGCACACCAAGCCGGCCGAGCGCGCGCATCGCGAACGTCACCGACGGCATGCTGTGGCCTTCGTAGTGATGCACGCGGCCGGATAGCGCCAGCACCTTGCGGCCTTTGACGGTTCCGCGCACCAGCTTTCCGGCGTGACCGATCACGCCGGATGCCGGCCAATGCGGAATGGCGCCGTACGGGATCGTCGTCGCGCTGCTCAGATGATCGGCAAAATCGCCGAGCCCGGAGCCCAGCACCACCGCCACTGCCGCATCGCCACAATTCTCGCCACGCAGCCAGTCGGCCGCCTCAGTTGCCTGTTCGAATACGTTCACAGTAGGAAGCCCACGATGATGGCCGTCACGAAATTCGCCAGCGTGCCCGCCAGCATGGCGCGCATGCCGAGGCGCGCCAGGTCGGAGCGCCGGGTGGGCGCGAGCGCGCCGATGCCGCCGATCTGCATGCCGATCGACGCGAAGTTGGCGAACCCGCACAGCGCGAAGGTGGCGATGGTGAACGAGCGCGGATCGAGCGACTCCTTGAGTCCGCCCAGCTGCGCGAACGCGATGAATTCGTTGAGCACCATGCGGGTGCCTAGCAGGTTGCCCACCGTCGCGGCGTCCTTCCACGGCACGCCGAGGCTCCACGCCACCGGCGCGAACACCCAGCCGAAGATCATCTGCATCGAGAAGCCGGGAATGCCAATCAGGCCGCCGAACCAGCCGAGGATGCCGTTGAGCAGGAAGATCATCGCGACGAACGAGATCAGCATCGCGCCGACGTTCATGGCGAGGTGCAGGCCCTCGGCGGTGCCGCGGCCGGCGGCGTCGATCACGTTGACGTCGGTCTTCTCGATCTCGAGTTTCACGGTGCCGCGCGTTTCCGGCGTTTCCGTTTCAGGCACGAACATCTTGGCCATCATCAGCGTGCCGGGCGCGGTCATGATCACCGCGGTGAGCAGGTGCCGCGCCTCGATGCCGAACGCGATGTAGGCCGCCATGATGCCGCCGGAGATGTGCGCCATGCCGGACGTCATCACCGTCATCAGTTCCGACTGCGTCATGCGGGCCAGGAACGGCCGGATGGTCAACGGCGCTTCGGTCTGCCCCATGAAGATGCTCGCCGCGACGTTCAGCGACTCGGCGCCGCTGGCCCCCATCACCTTGTTCATGACCACCGCGAACGCGCGGACGATCAGCTGCATCACGCCGAGGAAATAGAGAATCGCAAACAGCGCCGCGATGAAGATGATGGTCGGCAGGATCTGGAACGCGAAGATGACCGCGTACTGTCCGCCTTCGGCGCCGAGCGCGCCGTTCATCACCTTCGACCAGACCGCCACGTCGCCGAGCGGACCGAACACGAAGCGGGAGCCTTCAACCGAATAGTGCAGCAGGTCCTGGATCTTGTTGCCGAGCCACTGGAAGCCCTGGATGCCGGCTTCGGTTTTCAGCACGATCACCGCGAACAGCACCTGCAGGCTGAGTCCCCAGCCGACCACGCGCAGGCTGATGGCGCGGCGATTGGTGGACAACGCGTAGGCGATGCCGAGGATGCCGACGAGCCCGATCAGGGGTTGGAGCCGCGACAGTAAGTCCATATGCCTCTTATGTCATCGCGACGAACATTTGTTCGCCGCTGTCATGTACCCAGCCGATGACCAGGGGGGCCTCCGGTGGCGCCTTGTCACCGATCACGGTCGATTGCGTCGCGAGGTGCAGCGCGGCTTGCAGGCGCCCCGGATCGTTGTAGCGTAGTTCCAGCAGCGGCTCACCCGCGGTGACCGCATCACCGGGCTTCTTGTGAAGCAGCACGCCGGCGGACAGATCGACCGGGTCGCTCTTCTTGTCACGGCCGGCCCCGAGCGCCACGGCGGTGCGTCCGACGAGCAGCGCATCCAGCGACTGGAGGAATCCACTGCGCGATGCCATGAGCTGGTGAACGTGCGTCGCCTGCGGAAGCCGCGTCACATCGTCAACCACCAACGCGTCTCCGCCCTGCCCGGCGACCATCTGCCTGAACTTTTCCTTCGCCGCACCTGACGCCAGGGCGGCCTTGACCATCTGCTCCGCCGAC
>DATMJU010000095.1:0-3705 GCA_035553795.1 Vicinamibacterales bacterium | reverse complement strand
GACGCGACCTCGGCGGGGAAGTCGAGGTGCACAGGCTTCGGCACCCCGCTTCTCAGCTGCCTGAACGCGTAGCCCGCGTACTCGTGAACGCGGCGTGGAATGATCAGCCGCTTGCCGTACTTCTTCAACCCTTCCGTCGTCGGCTGCTGATAACCAAGCTGGATGCCGCCCTCGGTGTCCTCGGCGCCGATCGACATGTTGCTGGCGACGATCAACAGGGGCGTGCGGGCCGCGTTCGCGCACGCGATGGCGCAGATCATGTCGGTGAAGCCGGGGCCTTCCGTTCCCGACGCGACCGCAATCTCGCCGGTGACGCGAATGAACGCGTCGGCCGCATGCGCCATCGAGCCCTCGTGACGCCCGCCGAACGCCGGAATGCCGCTGGAGGCCATGGCGTGAATGACCGGGTAGTTGCCCGGGCACGCGAACAGCGCCGCCACGCCTTCTTCCTTGCACGCGCGCGCAAACACCTGCGCGCCGGTCATCGGGAACGCAAACTCCCGTGGCGTTGCCGACGTTGCGGCCGAGAACTCCGCCGGAATGCGAATCGGCGCAACCGTCGAATCAGCGGGAGCCTGTGAACCCTGCTGCGCAGCGGTGCTTGCGCCGAGCGTCGCAGGGCGGCCGGCCATGGCAGCGGCCGTGGCGCTCGCGCCCGCGACCGCCTTTGACAGGAAGGATCGGCGTTTCATGGCGCCGAGAATAACACTGACAGGCCGTCAGGCAGTCAGGCCAACGGGCAGTCAGGAAAGGTCTCGGTCCCTTACGCCAATCAGGTAGAGGATTCCATCGAGGCCCATCGCGGAGATCGACTGCTTTGCGCTCGATCGCACCAGCGGCTTGGCCCGGAATGCGATGCCGAGACCGGCCAGGCGCAGCATCGGCAGATCGTTCGCGCCATCCCCGACGGCGATGCACTGTTCGAGACTGAGACCTTCGCGCGCTGCGATCTCGGCCAGGCGTTCGGCCTTGCCGGCGCCGTCAACGATGGGCGGAACCACCTCGCCGGTGACGATGCCGTCGCGGATGTCGAGAGTGTTGGCGTGCAAGTGATCGATGCCGAGGCGATCTTGCAGCACGCGACCGAAGAAGGTGAAGCCACCCGAGAGAATCGCCGTCTTGTAGCCAAGGCGGCGTAACGTGCTGACCAGGCGCTCGGCGCCATCGGTGAGCGGCACCTCGTTGACGACTCGCTGCAACGCCGATTCCGGCAGGCCCTTCAGCAGCGCGACGCGCTGGCGGAACGACTGCTGGAAATCCAGTTCACCGCGCATGGCGCGTTCGGTGATCGCGCTGACGCGATCGCCCACGCCGGCGTGACGCGCAAGCTCGTCGATCACCTCGCCCTGGATCAACGTCGAGTCCATGTCGAAGGCAACCAGCCGGCGATTGCGCCGGAAGATCGAGTCGTGCTGGAACGCCACGTCCACGTCGCCGGCATCCGTCATCCTGGCGAGTTCGGTCCTGACGCGGTCTTCGTCCGTGTCCACATGTGACGCCGGCGTCGCAGTGAACTCCACGCAGAAGCGCTGCTGCGAATCCGCAGGCTCGAGGGGGATGCGTGATGACAGTCGCTCGATGCGATCGATGTTCAGTCCCGCTCCCGACAGGATCCCGGACACGCTTGCAATATGCCCTGCCGTGATCGCCGGCCCGAGGACGGTGATGATGAAGCGCCGGCGCGACTGCGCCGCGACCCACGTGTCGTACTCGGCGGACGACGAGGCGGAGAACTGGACCTCGACGCCGAGACGATGCGATTCCAGCAGCAGATCGGTGAGCAGCGCCGACGAGCGCAGCGATTCCGGCAGCTCGACGAGAATGCCGAACGCCAGCCCGTCGTGGATGACCGCCTGGCCGATGTCGAGGACCCTGGCTTCGTAGCGAGCCAGGATGGAGGTGAGCGCGTGGGTGACGCCGGGACGATCGTGACCGGTGACGCGGATCAGGAGGGCGCTCGAACTCAATCCCTGAGCGCCTTCATCATGAACGCCGCGATCGCCGAAGTCACTTCCGCCGATACCTTGGCATCCGACCCAAGCGACGCGTACTCAGAGACGTCGCCCGTCTTTGCCGGCACCAGCAGATGATTGATGCCGGGCACCTTCACGACCGCAACTTCGGCCTTGGCCCTGCGCGCGCGCGCGAACTCGGCCAGCTTGTCCGCGTGATACGGCTGGACCTGCGTGTCGAGCTCGCCCTGCACGATCAGCATCGGCTGGCGCGTGTCTTCGATCGCCTTCTCCGGGTTGAAGGTCAGGAAGCTGTAGAACCACGGCGTGTCAGCGACCTTGCGCGCCGCCGCCGGCACATCGTTCCAACCCTTGCCGGTCATCACGGCGGCATTGATCTTCTCCTGCAGCGCGACGCGTTCAGCGCGCTGCGCATCGTCAATCGGCAGCTTCGCCAGCAGCAGCTTCTGCTGTTCGAGCACGACCGTGTTGCCGTTGGTGGACGGGCCGGCGATCAGCGAGATGGCGCCGACCTTGTTGCGCTCGCGTCCGGCCAGCAGCATCGCCACCAGCGCGCCTTCGCTGTGGCCGACGAGGCCGATGCGGTTCTTGTCCACTTCCTTGCGCTTCTCGAGCCACAGCAGCACCTGCCGCGCGTCTTCGGCGTAGTCGGCAATCGTGACCGACTCCGCGCGCCCGCCGCTCTGGCCGACGCCGCGCTTGTCGTAGCGCACGACCACAAAGCCCGCATTCACGAGGTCGCGAGCGATCTGTCCAAACACCGGGATGCCCGCCACGGTCTCGTCTCGATCGGTCGGCCCCGAGCCGCCGATCAGGATCAAAGCGGGAAGCGGACCCGTGGCCGTCGCCGGCTTGGTGAGGCTGCCGCCGAGATTGAAGCCGAGGCTGGGGATGGTGACGCTCTCGTCGCCGGGCAGCGAGAACGCGGTGGTGCGTGACGCCGCCGATGCGATGTCTTCGCGCGCCATCTCGATCATCTGCGACGGGATGCTCATGCGCAGCAAGCCGCCATCCGAATCGGTCCACATGTTCACCGGAAGATCGCCGGCCGGGGGCGGGTTGTTGAACGTCATCGCGAAGCGCGTCGCGTTGATGATGCCCTTGGGCGTCTCGATCTGCCCGGGCCCGGCGCTCGTGATGCGCACGGTGATCTCCGACTGCGGAGCGATATACGCGCGCAGCTCGGCTCCGGTGGTCTTGCCCTGGAGGCGGCGCGCGAGCGCCGCGTACGATCCAAGGAACGTGTTGGGCAGCACGACGGTGTCGGCGACCACGTCGTCTTCCTTCGTCTGCGGCTTGCCTTGCACTTCGAGATGGTTCGACGCCTTGCCGTTGGCAAACGTCGTCTTCACCAGGATGTCCTGGCCGCGGACCACGGCATCCACGATCATCGACTTCGGCCGCCACTCCGCGTCGTACAGCACTTCGGCCGAGCGAGAGGTGATGTCGATCGGCACGCCGAGACGGCTGGCGCCGCGCACCACCCATCCGTCTGCCGTGCGCAGGACGACCACTTCCTCACGACCGACCGGCTGCGATCGGAAGAATACGAGGAACTGCGTGTCACCCCCAGTCGCGGGCTGAGCTGGCGGCTGGGCCAGGACCTGCGCTGCTGAAAGCAGTATCGCGAGGCTTGCGCCTGTAAGATTGGAGAAGGTCACAACCCCAAAGCTTACATGTTTTCCCTTAATGCTTATCGGACTGCGCTGGCGTCAGGCGCCCTTGTTTGTCG
>DATMJU010000094.1:0-11661 GCA_035553795.1 Vicinamibacterales bacterium | reverse complement strand
CCCCCGGCTCTTCCCCTGCAGCCTCGACCGGCGCGTGCTCGCGCCTTGGCTCGCGTGGCTGGTGCTCGCGAGGACCCGGCTTCTTTTTTTTCTGCGGCCTGACCGGCGCTTCGTCTTCCGGCGTCATCACCTCGCTGAGCGCGAGGATCGCGGGCCAGTCGAAGTCGATATCGGGATGGCTGTCTTCGATGGTGCGGATCGCATCCTCGTCCAGCGGCGGGCGGCCCAGCGTGATGCCGGGCGCGGTGCGATACCAGTACAGCAGCCGAGGCCGGTCGCCCGGGCGATCGGCATGCAGCAAGAACGTGTTTTCAGTCCCGCGTCGGTCGCGGGTCAATCGCAAAAATGGCAATGTTACCGGCGCTTCTTACCGGCCTTCGGCTTCGGCTTTGGCTTGGCCTTCGCAGCAGGCTTGGCAGCCTTCTTCGGCTTGCCCACCGCAGCCTTGGCGGAGGTGGGGGCGGGCTTCGCCTTGGCCTTGGCGACAGGCTTGGCGGCCTTAGCTTTCGCCGCCTTCTGGGGTTTCGTTGCTTTGGGGGCCGGCGCCGCCTTTGGAGCGGCCTTCGTCCCTCGACTCTGCTCGGGACGACCCTGAGCTTGTGGTGCTGGCTTCTCGATAATGACCTTCATCACCGGGGCATCCGGCGAGCGGTACACCATGTTGAAGCGGATTTGGTCAAATGCCGTCGAGTATGTCCACAGCTCGGCGACGACGATCTGGTACTCGTCACAGATGCGGCGGGCGGCATCAACCGAGGCGGGCGGCACGTAGAGGTGCAGGGGCACCCTCAACTTGCTGTAAACGCCCCATTCGGCACGGGCCTCGATCGAGTTAACTGATTCTCCCGTCTCGACTTCGACGGTCGCCAGGAGCCGTTTTCCGCCCTCGGCGAACAGCAGCAGATCCGGAAACACCACGAGATCACCAACCGTGATCGACTGGTTCTGTTCGTTCCCCGGGTTGATGACGACTTCGTTCTTGCGCTTGTAGCGGGCCTGGAGCTGTCGGATGACACGGTCGTGCTCGAGTTGCTCACGGACCGGCCGGGTGAGAATCGGGCTCACTATGCCTCCGGAATTCCGCCTTCGCTGAAGCTTCGGCGGATAAGTCTTGAAGAAACGCGAAACTATAGCATGTCAAAATGGTCGGATGTTACAGAGTAAATACTGCTTACCGTGCCTGGCCGTTACCTTTTTGAGCCTGGCGGTCGGCGTTTTATCTGCCCAAACCCGTCCGGCGGCGCCGGTTCAGGGCGTAGATCCGGCGATTGCCAGGCTTCTGGCCAGTATCCAGGCCGCCGACAAGGGCCAATTGGCCGTGTCTGCCGAGGACGGCAATTTCCTGCGGCTGATGGTGGGCGCCACCAATGCCAAGTCGGTCCTCGAGATTGGGGCGGCCAGCGGCTACTCCGCCATCTGGATCGGCCTGGGCCTGCGCCAGACCGGCGGCAAGCTGACGACCATCGAGTACGACCCCGTCCGCGCGCAGGAAGCCGCCGCCAACGTCAAGAAGGCCGGCCTCTCCGACATCGTCACCGTGGTCGCGGGGGACGCGTTCAAGGAAATCCCGAAGGTTCAGGGCAATTTCGACGTCGTGTTCCTGGATGCGTGGAAGCCGGACTACATCAAGTTCTTCAACATGGTGTTCCCGCGCGTCTCGCCCGGCGGCCTGTTCATGGCGCACAACGTCGTCAACAAGCGCAACGACATGCTCGACTTCCTGAAGGCCATCGAAACCCACCCGGCCGCGTTCACCACGACGGTGACGGCAGGGCACGAAGGCATTTCGATGACGTATAAAAAGCGTTAGTTACGGGTTCCAGGTTACAGGTTACGGAAAGAGCATGAGCGCAGTTCACATCATCGGCGTTCCGCTCGACCTTGGCGGCAACCGCCGCGGCACGGACATGGGCCCGTCGGCGTTTCGCATTGCCGGCATCGCCGATCGTTTGTCGCGGCTCGGGCTCAAGGTTGTGGATAAAGGCGACGTGCCCTCGCCTATTCCAGAAGCAAAGGGGCCGGGCGACGCGAAGAAGCGTTACGTGCGCGAGATCGCCAAGGTGTGTCAGCGCGTCTACCAGACGTCGCTCGCCTCATTCTCCGAAGGCGCGATGCCGATCGTGCTCGGCGGCGATCACAGCGTGGCGGCGGGATCGGTCGCCGCGGCTGCCGCGCATGCGCGCACGACGAACAAGCCGCTCGGCGTGATCTGGGTGGACGCGCACGCCGACATGAACAACCCTTCGTCTACCGAGTCGGGCAACGTGCACGGCATGCCGCTGGCGGCGTTGCTTGGCAGCGGTCCGCCGGAGCTGTCGAACTTCGGCGGCGTGACGCCGGCCATCGCCGCGAAGCACACCGTCCTCGTTGGTATTCGCAACCTCGATGACGTTGAGAAGGAGATCGTGCGCGCGTCGAAGGTGCACGCCTTCACGATGAAGGAGATCGATCGTCTCGGCATCGCCGAAGTCATGGAACGCGCGATCGCGATCGCCACGAAAGGCACGGGCGGGTTTCACCTCTCGTACGATCTCGATGTCTGCGATCCCACCGTGGCGCCCGGCGTTGGCACGCCGGTCAAGGGCGGATTGAGCTACCGCGAAGCGCACGTGGTGATGGAGATGGCGGCCGAATCCGGCAGGATGACGTCGCTCGACCTGGTCGAAGTGAATCCATCACTCGACGTGCGGAACGCGACGGCCGAACTCGGGACAGAGCTCGCGCTCAGCGCGTTGGGCAAGAGTATTTTGTGAGTCCGGTGTAGCGACGGAGTCTGCTGTAGCGACAAACCTTTAGGTTTGTCGTCGACCGCTACGAAGCAGCAATGCGGCCGAAGCCGCTCGAGTTGCCCTTTGACTGCTCGAGCATGTCTTCGAGCGTGTCCATCAGCATCACCAGCGAGTACGGCTTCTCGACGAGCCTGGTGTTCGGGCGGATCGTTTCGAGGTCCGCGGATTCCGATCGCAGGCCCGAGAAGATGATCACCGGAATTTCGGGCGGAGCCGAGACGACCACTTCGCGGCCGGAGCCGCGGCGGAGGCGGAGATCCACGATAGCGGCCGCGGGACGGTGCGCCTTGATGGCGTCCAATCCTTCGTCCGCGGTTTCAGCGGTCACGACCGTGTACTGCCGCATCTGGAGGAACTTGACCAGCGGCTGACGCACGGCGCTGTCGTCTTCGACCACCAGGACGACCGGAGAAGTTTCTCGGACCACGGCTGGATTATCGGACTATTTCAGGCGCAAAGATACAGAAGAACGGTAGGACATCGCCGGTCGTGATGTGCCTTCAAGGGACTTCACCGACAACTCATCCGGCCCGCTAACGCCGGGCGCGGATTTGCTTGGCGTGGTGATGCGTGTGCGAGACGTGAAACGCCAGCCACTGGTCGACTGTCAGGGCGCCGAGGATCGGGTGATCGAGCATCTTGCCGGTGCCGAGCGCGCTCCGCGTCTTGATGGCGGCGTCATCGAGCCACTGCAGGTTCTTCGCCGCGGCCTCAATGACCGCGCCGATGCTGACTTCGCCGGTTGGGAGGATGTGCTTCGGCGCCTGCCGGCCCTCGGGGAACCAGCCGAGATTGATGACCGCGAACTGCGACACGCGTTGCTTGAGCGTCGTGGCGCTTGCCAGCGGCGTGCCCTTTTCGACGCAACGCTCGAAGCCTTTCGCCGTGCCCGAATACGCGCGCGACAGATGCTCCACAACTTCCGCCACCGACCACTTCGCGGGATCGCGACGGACGTTGCATTCATCGCCGGCGCCCTTGGTGGCAGTGCGTAACGTCGCGAGGCACGTTTCAAGATGAGGATGCATGGGTCCGCCTACGCGCGTCGCGCTACGGCGCGACAACCTCCGCGTGATCGCGAGCGGAGGTTGGTGAGCGGGGTGGGGATCGAACCCACGGCCAGAAGCTTAAAAGGCTCCTGCTCTACCACTGAGCTACCCGCCCGAACCATTGATTGTACACCGTCAGAGCTCATCGTTGACGGGCGCGTTCGACCTGCAGCAACTCTCGAGTCGCTGGATGGACCGGATTGGTCAGCACCGTCCGCGGATCGCCCTGCTCCACCACTTCGCCGTTGGCCAGGACCACGACGCGCGTCGCAAAGTCGCGCACGAACTCATCGTCGTGCGACGTCATGACCAGCGCGCGGCCGGACTGGGCCAGCTTCACGAGCGCGTCGCCAAGGTCATTGCGGCGCGCGGGGTCGAGCGACGCGGTGGGTTCATCGAGCAACAGGAGCGGCGGATCGACCGCGAGCGCGCGGGCGATCGCGACACGCTGCGCCTCGCCCCCCGACAGCTCGCGCGGCAGCGCCGCGGCACGATGGCCCACGCCGAGTTGCTCGAGCAGGTCCTGCGCGCGCGACCGGGCTTCTGCCGCCGGCAGCTTGTGCACCTCGATCGGCGCGAGCGTGATGTTGTCGATGGCCGGGAGGTGTTCGAACAGGTAGTGAAACTGGAACACCATTCCGACCTTGCCCGCGGTGACCGTTCCTCCGTCACTCGCTTCGAGTCCGGCGATCACGCGGAGGATGGTGGTCTTTCCGGATCCCGACAGTCCCATCAACGCGACGACTTCCCCGTTGTCGGCGTGCAGGTCAACGCCGCGCAGGATCTCGCGCGTGCCGCGCGTGAGCCGCAGTTGCTTGACGTCCAGCGCGCGGTTCATGGCGTGGGCATCCTCCATTTCTCTTCGAGCCGGCGCGCGAGGTAGCCGAGCGGCAGCGACATTGCGAGGTACAACAGCGCGCACAGGATGCCGGGGATCACCCAGCTGCCGATGTTGGTCGCAAAGATCTGTGTCTGCTTGGTGAGCTCGACCACGGTGAGCATCGAGACCAGCGAGGAGTCTTTCAGCAACGCCACGAAGTCGTTGGTCATCGGCGCCAGCGCCAGGCGGAACGCCTGCGGCGCGCGAATCAGGCGCAGCGCCTGCATCCGCGTGAACCCGAGGATGCGGGCGGCTTCGAGCTGGCCGCGCGGCACCGCAAGCAACGCGCTGCGATAGATCTCACTTTCATACGCGGCGTAGTTGAGGCCGAGCCCGAGGAGCGCGGCAACGAATGCGGGCAGCCGGATCACCGACGCCAGGCCGTAGTAGATCACGAACAGTTGCAGCAGCACCGGCGTGCCGCGCATCACTTCGACGTAGGCGGTCAGCACCATGCGCGACACCGGATCGCCATAGACACGTCCCACGGCGATCGCCACGCCGAGTGCCACCGCGAGGGCCATGGCCGCGATCGACAGCACGAGCGTGATGCCGGCGGCGCGAAACAGCGCGGGCACGTATCGCAAGGTCAGTTCGGACGTTGACGGCACCGGCGCCGCTGCGGATTGCTCGGCGGCCGTGGCGCTCAAGACCCGAGCGTAGAGGCGCGGCTGATCGTCGTTCCAGACGTTCCACTTGCGAAAGATGGTTTCGAGCGTGCCGTCACGCATCGCGTCCTTGAGGATCTGATCCACCTGGTCGCGCAGCGGCGTATTCTCCGGGGCGGTGATGATGATGTAGAAGCCGGTGGCAAGCGCATCGGCGTGCGTGATGAGGCCGGTGTTACGCTTCATCGCGCGATCGGCCAACACGTTGTCGAGCACCACGCCGTCCACGCGCCCGAGCGCCAGATCCGAATACGGATGCACGTCATCGTCGTAGGAGACGGCGGTGATGCCGTGCGTCTTCTCGGCTTCGAGGAGCAGATCGTAGGCGATGGTGCCGCCCAGCGTGGCTACGCGGCGGCCTTTCAAGTCAGCGAGCGTGCGATAACGGTCGCGGTCGCCGTCGCGCACCGTCAGCACTTCGCGGAACTCGTAATACGGCACGCTCGCGGCGAGCGACTGGCGGCGGGCGGGAATGTCTTCGATCCCGCTCAACCCGATGTCGAAGTCTCCCCGCTTCGCGGATTGATCGAGCGAGGTGAACTGCACCTGCAGGAACTGCGGTGAGCGACCGAGCTTGCGAGCGATGAGCTCCGCGATCTCGACGTCGAAGCCAACCAGCTTGCTCGGGTCCTGGGGATCCGCCTCGACGAACGGCGCACCGCCCTCGGCGTCGCCGCCCCAACGCAAAGTCTGCGCGCCGGCGGACGTTAGGCTGACGAACGCGGCAACTATCGCGAACGCGACCGCTCGAAGTCTCACAGTGACGCGAACATCCTCATGCGTGAGTTCGAATATTACGAGTTCTTCTCATCGCAGGCGAGTGTTTTGCATCGGTTTCCGCGAGTACAACATGATCAGACGGTTCCTGCTGTTCGCCTTGTGTCTCGCGTTCCCCTATTCGGCGGCCGCCGGCCCCATCGTCACGTGGGAAGCGTTCGGCACCATCACACGCGCCATCTCGTACTATCCACCGCCGCCTGATCCACCGCCGCCCTTTCCGTATCCGCCGCAGGCGCCGCCGCTCGGGACGGAGTGGACGTTCGAGGTGCATTTCGATCCGACGGCGGTCGTGAAAACGGCGGGCACGAGCGCGAGCTCGCCGTGCTACACCACCAGCGCCACCGGCACGTTCACTCTTGGCGGGACGTCGTACAGCATGACGAGCGGATCGAATGCGATCTACACGAACTCACGGCTGCCGGGTTCGGGTTGCGTGGTTGGCGAGCCTGGCATGGGCGCCAACGATCCTGGCGCGATCGAGTTCTGGATGTTCCCGCGGCCCGTCGCTGACGATCCGTGGCGGCTGAGCGAGACACCGTTTTTCCTGCTCGCTCGGTACGATGACTTGTTGCACGAAGACGGCACCCTGCCC
Organism: Vicinamibacterales bacterium; assembly: GCA_035553795.1. Lineage (GTDB taxonomy): Bacteria > Acidobacteriota > Vicinamibacteria > Vicinamibacterales > UBA2999 > 12-FULL-67-14b. The sequence continues at coordinate 4,903 of DATMJU010000094.1, read as the reverse complement.
CTCGTCCCGACGTATTCGAGGCCAGGATCTCTGATGCTCCAGAACTGGGGTTACCAGATCGAAGGTCCGTTCTCTCCGGTCGCGACGAACGTCGAGCAGCCGTCACCGGTGCCCGAGCCGGGAACACTGACGATGTTAGGGATAGGACTAGCGGTCGCTGCGCGCCGCCGCTGGCGCGAGAGGCAATCAAGCCGCTAACGCGAGTCGGCGTGCGAGACGCTTCGCGGCTTGTGCTCCACCGCTCCGCCCACCACATCACGATAGCGGGCAGCCGTCGCAGCTACGTCGGAGGCTTTGCCGGTAAGCGGCCCGGTGAGGAAAGCTGCCAAGATGTCGGCCGCTGCCTGATGGGTAGCCGCCGGACCGCGTCCGCCACCAATCACCTGTGTCATCAGCCAGCGGCCCGGCGGCGCCAGGAAGAATGGCGCGTCGGTGAAGCTGTAGTGGTTGGCGCGCTTGATCTCATAGCGGAAGCCTGGCGCCGTCATCGTCGACAGCAGCTTGCCGTTACCGTTGTTGAATCGTTCACCGTGATGCGTTTCCGCCTGGTCGCTCTGCAGCAGCAGGAAGGGCCGTGTGAGCGTGCGGTCCGGCAGATCGCCATAGGGCGTGCCGTCGATGTTGGCGGCGGCGACGACGCGCGGGTCTTCGCTCAGCGCCGCGATCGACGCCGCCCCACCAAAGGAGTGGCCGATCACCGCGACCTTCGAGGCGTCGATCCGGCCATCTCGCAGCGGTTGCGACAACGCTTCGGGCTGCGCGAGCTGATCGATCACGAAACGCACGTCGGCAACCCTGATCACTTGCTGGCGGGCCATGTAACTGGTGCGGTCCCGATCCTCCGGCAGAAAGTTCTCGCGCGTTCCGACCACTCGACCGTCCGGAAGCTGGGTCACGGCGGACTCGTACGGGTGATCCAGTGTGAAGACGACGAAACCGCGGCTGGCGAGCCTGGTCGCCAACCCGGTATAGACCGCGCGAGGCGCGCCGTAGCCCGGCGAGAAGATCACGACAGGCCAGGGACGATCGCTGGGCGCGAGCGGCGCCAGATGTTCGGCGTGCGTGTCGATCTGGCCGTAGCGTCGCAGCATGAATCCGGGCATGACGCTCACCTGGCCTGGCATCTGGCCGGTGCCGTCGATGTAGGCCAGGCGCGCGACGCCGCGTGAGTGCTCGCCGCGAACTGTCGGATACCACGCCTGCGCGATCACGCCGCGCCGGTCATTTCGATCGGCCGTGTGCGGTTCATCGCGCGCAGCGTCGGTCCATCGGTTGACCTGCGTCGCGACGGCGTAGCGGCCATCGGGCGGCGGCAGCGTCGGAACCGCGGGCAAGATCCAGACGCCGGCAACGGCGGCGGCGATGCCGGCGAAGCCGAAACGACCGAGCCAGCGAATCGCGGTCCCCGTTCGCATCGGCGGCAGCGCGCTGAGCGCCAGCAACAGGTACGCCGGCAGGTTCTGCCAGGTGAAGTCGCAGAGCGCCCATTGCATGGCGGCCAGCAGGAAGCCAAGGCCGACGGCAGCAACCCGCAGCGGGGGCCGCCATGCCGGCGCGAACAATCGCCAAGCGGCCAGCGCCAGCACCGCGGCCAGCAGGATCAGATCCGGAATCAGCATCGCCTCACTCGGCGCCGCTCGAGTGTTTGTAATTCGTTCGCCGCATTACTGCGTTGAACTGACGGTGAATCGAGCCACTGGGTTCCCCCCAATGGAGGACTTAGATGATCAAGAAACTGTTACCCATGTGCCCGGAATAAGTTTGGGGTCTGCCCGTCAAGAAGAGAGCGGCGGTGGTTTACTCACCCGCCGCTCTTCTGGTTGAGGTCTCTAGGGATTGGTGCAAGTGCCGTCGCTGTAGCGCCAGCAGCTAACCCCGCCATGCGATGAACATGCGGTTCAGCAAGGATCGGTTTACGGCTCGATCTTCGTAAACGTCCGTTCTGGTCCTTCCAGATACTTGATGTTCATCTTCACCGGCGCTTTGGTGAAGTCGTCACTGGAGGTCACTTCGACGACCACCTCCACACGGCCTCCGGGGTCGAGAAAACAATCGGTGCAGCGCATGACACGCAGCACCTTGACCGTGACCCCGCTCTCGAACTTCTTTTGCGAAAGAACCTCGGGACCCCGGATGCCTGGTATGCCGGTGACGGTGTAATGGTCCAGGACCGGCTTGTAGTCCCGCTCCATCGAGATGCCGTGAATTGCGACCGGCTTTTCCGATCGATAGTGGCTCCCAACAAAATGGGAATATCGAGGATCGGTGCTTGCGTCTTCGAACGACACAACGCCGCATCCGGGGAGTAGCAGCGTCCCTACGATTCCTGTTACGGTTACGAAGACGAGATGTCGCAGACTGGGATTCAACACGTATCTCCTCGTCACACAACGCTACCAGTTGGTGATTGTATTCGGGCCGGATGCCGCTGGGGTCTCCAGGGCCGAAGGAACGCGGTGTGTTGAGTTGTCAGGGATAGTCCGCCCCGCAAGATTTGTAGCGGGATCAGACTTCGGGTAATGGTGGCTTGCCCAGTCGGAGCTCACGTCCTTTCGACCAAGTTCAGGGAGGCGTGCCAGAGGTCCTTCCACTCGCCATCGTCCGCGGAGCGGCTACCGCCGTCGGAGTCCACGTCTGCCCCGCCTCCCCACATGTGGTCGACGACTGCGCCCACCGGCGGTCGAGGCCCGGACACTTCAACAAGCAGCCGAAACCGGTAGCTCATTTGACAACTCTAGACCAAGCCCACGGGTTCGACATCGCGAGCCGTATCTGTAAGCGGGTCGGAGGCTTCTCCGGGTAGACGCCGATGGCCCATAACCTTGGGCCACCGTGAATCTTCTTGTAAGTGTGCGGGTAGTTACCGGTTCGGGCTGCGTGCCAGCGTTACTTACAAGCGCGTGTCCTATCGGATGGTTGTCATGAGGCGCTCTCGCAGTTGTTTGGTGACCCGGTCTCGTAACCGGTAGCGCTCTGCGTATCTAGCGAGGAGTTCTTGTGCTCTCGCTTGCTGACCCAGCCGCCCGAGCGTAAACAGGTGCGCCAATGGTTGCTGCGGGTAATTGTAAAAGCCTAAACGAACCGCATGCCTTGATTGGTGGGCCTCGAAGGCCATAGGAAGGTCTTCGACTCTGGTAACGGTGTCGAAGAACTGGAGTTCACAGAGTTTGGGTTCGAACAGGCCACTGCACGAAAAGCGCCCAGCGAACTCGACGCGGAGCGGCGTCTATTTGGCCGGAGAACTCGATGTGCACGATCCGCGATACGCGGACTTGGACGCGGTTACTCTCGACGCATTTGATCGGCCTATTCAGGATTACTACCACAGCGTTGGGACGCCCGAGATCCGAGCGGCGAAGCCACGTCGTAAGATGCCTGCCAACATCCGTGATCTTCTACTCGCTGTGGAACGTATGCCATGGCCGAACAAGACGGATGCGATCTGCGCGGTTCTTGCTTGGCCAAGCCAGGGACTCGAAAGCCTCGGTGAATCGCTCGCGCGAGCCCGAAAGAAGGCGGTGTGGGATGGTGGTGCACACGCTGTTGCGGTGTGCCACCCTTACCGCTCGCTGGGGGTCGCTTTCGCGTGCGCATACGGGCGAGGAACGGGCCTGCGCGATGTCCTCGTACGGGCATGTCGCGCCAAATTCATAGACAACGATGTTGCAGAGTGGGTGGGGTTCGGTGTCGACTTGAAGACCCCTTGGGCACCGATTGTGGTCTATTGCCCAGATACCGGGCGGCGTCAGCAAACAATTGATGAGCGAAGCGATGCTGGCAAAGTCAGCTCAGGCTAGCTCATCCTATTGTTCGGCACCGTGAGAGATTTTTGCCGCGTCCGTCTATGCCAACGAAGGTCCCCCCCACTCGCCTTCATAGCCGCCGTGCCGGATGACACCTTCGGTGACGACTCGACTTGATCACGCCGCCCGGCACGGAGCTGATTTTGGCATCAGCAACGCAACGCGAATGACTACATCCGCCATGGTGTGGATTTTCTAAGGACTCACAGCGCAAGAATGTTCCCACCAAAATCGACGAGAATGGCGTGATTCGGGTGTACGACCCCGCAACAAATACCTTTGGCGCTTACAACGCGACCGGCACTCTCCGTACGCTTTGCAAACCTGATCCAGCCCAACACAAAGTTAAGCAATTGGGAATACTGGATGTCGCAAAAGGGGAGATATACAGATGAGCATAGATAGCGCAATCCAACTATGTCCTGTATGTGGCTTTGAGTTGGCCGATAAGCCCTGGGATGATGGACCGTCCGACGAGATCTGTCCGAGCTGCGGAATTCACTTCGGCTTTGACGACTTCGCAGGCGGAAACGCCAAGCTGCGACAAGAGGTGTACCGGCTTTGGCGAGAACGATGGCTTCTGGGAGGCCCCAAGTGGTGGAGCGGTTCGCGTCCCGCGCCGACTGGCTGGGACCCGCACGCTCAGCTCGCCAAACTGACGGCAACCTAGGAGTTGACTTGAATTCGTTTCGAGACTTTCCCCTCAAGTCGCGCTATCCGGCGTTCGGACACCACCCGATTGAGGTCGCCTTGATGCGCCACCTCCTCTGCCAGCACCTCCGCGTGAGGCCCGTCCGGCACCAACTGCGTGCGGCGCATGTCACCGTCTTCCAAGGCGCGCACGTCGATTACGTTGTGGAGATAGACAGCGACGCACAGCAACGTCCGCGCCCCCTTTCTCAAGGACCACAACTCCACCTGACTGGGGCCGGGTCGCAGCGATTCCGCTTTGGCCAGGTGGCCTAGCAGGCTGCTGAAAAAGGGGTACCCATGATGCCGATCGTCGTACTACACTGCCGGGCGGAGGCCAGCGTATGCGCGGAGGCGATCAGCAGAGTGGGCACCTGTTTAGTTATCTGTCGCCGGAGCAACGCGTGCCG
>DATMJU010000093.1:0-2766 GCA_035553795.1 Vicinamibacterales bacterium | reverse complement strand
CTGCACATGGAACTCCCCAAGGAGATCCAGCGCGCCCGCGAGCTAGGCGACCTGCGCGAGAACGCGGAGTACCAGGCCGCGAAGGAGCGCCAGACCTACGTCAACGCCCGCATCGCGATGCTCAAGCGCCGCATGAGCGAGATTGCGCTCATGAACATGGACCGCATTCCGCACGGCAAGGCCGGCTTCGGATCCAAGGTGACGATCCGCGAGAAGGACCAGGAGTTCGAATACCAGCTCGTGATGCCCGAGGACGCGGAAGCGGAGAAGGGCCTGATCTCCACCTCATCGCCGATTGGCCGGGCGATCCTGAACAAGGAAGAAGGAGACGAGGTCACCGTCTCCACGCCCAACGGCACGCGAAAGTTCGAAATCCTCAAGCTCGTCACCATCCACGACGAATAACTCGTGACGGAGCCGCGCGACTCCTACTCTCCAGAACGTCGAACGGCGCTGCTGTTCACCGGCACGGGCGCCGATGGCGCGTACCATGCCGGCGCGCTGCGCGCGTTGCAGGAAGCCGGCGTCAAGATCGACCTGGTCGGCGGCCGCGGCATTGGCGCGCTCGGCGCGGTGCTGGCCGCGGTCGACGGCGGTTCGCAGCTCTGGGAGGGCAGCGGCTTCTGGCGCTCTGAACATGTCGCGAACCTCTATCGCTGGCGGTGGCCCTTCACCGTCCTGCGATGGCTGATGTTCGCACTGCTGATCGTCCTCGCCATCCCGGCGGCTGTGATCCTGCTCGGTCTCGTCGTCTATCCCATCGCGCTGTTGCTTGGTATGGCCGGCCTGGAAGCGGGCGCCACCTTTGTTGATGGCTTCGTCTACTGGATCGGGCAGGCGTTTGTACCGGCGGCCTTGCCGACGTGGATTCCACGACTGGCCGCGCTGTTCTCGACGCTGGCACTAGTGGTGCTGGGGGTCGGCGCGTGGTTGACGTGGTGGCGATCGCCGCTGTATCGGCGATCGACCGGCAGCCGCATGTGGGCGCTGCTTGGCTCGCCGATCGACGCGAGCGGAGCGGTCTCGCAGGCCACCGATGCGGTGTGGCGATTGTTGAAGGGCGGCGCCGCAATCAAGACGCCGGAAGCGGACGACCTGAGCAAGCGGTACGCGGAGCTGCTCTCGGAGAACCTATCGCAGCCTGGCTTCCGTGAGCTTCTCCTCGTCGTGCACGACCTCGATGCGAACCGCGATCTCGTGTTCGGCCTGGTGCGCGATCCGTTCCGCAAGATGCTGTTCCCGTCGCCCGGCAGCGTGGCCGCACAGCGCCGCGCCGAAGCCCAGGACCTCGCCAGCGGCACGCAGGGCTTCCTCGCAGACGTCCTCGCCGCGGCGCTCAGCATGCCCGGCGTCACCGACTCTCGACTGGTCCGCTTTGCGCCGGATTCCTACTGGCGCGGTGAGACACACCGTCTTACCGATCGCGCGTCCTCCCTGGGCCGTCTGCTCGAGGAAGCCGCTGCCGCCGGCGCGGAGCAGGTGATGATCGTCGCCGCGGCGCCAGAAGCGCCCGGACCGCATGAACTCCGGCCACCGAGGCTGGATGGATTCGGCCGCATCGGCGAAGTGGTCGCATCCGCGGAGGCCGCGGCGCTCGCGGATGCCGTTCGGCACCTGCACCATCGATTCCAGGGCGTATACGTCATCCGCCCGGCCCATAACCCCATCCAGCCGCTCGATCTCACGGGCGCCTACGACGAGAAGTCCGACCGCATCCAGCCGCTCGAGGAACTGATGGAACGCGGCTACGAAGACACCTATCGCCAGTTCATCGAGCCGTTCCTCGGCGCGTCGGGCGATCGCATCACGCAGGTTAGATCCACCGATTAGACACCGATTAAGATCCACCGATTGCCGGCCGTTCGCCACGGCGAACGGCACGGTGTCATCTGTGCGAACGCTGTAATCGGTGTAATCTGTGGACAAATAATCTGTGGACAACAAACTCAAACCCGCCACCAAGCTGATTCACGCGGGCGAGGGCATCGATACCGGTGCCACGCCGTCGCTGACCACGCCGATCTACGAGACGAGCACGTTCGTGTTCGACTCGGTGGCGGATGTCGAAAAATATCAACAGGGCAAACTCAACGGCTACCTGTACTCGCGCTACGAGAATCCGACCGTCGTCGCAGTGGAGCAGAAGCTCGCCGCTATTGATGGCGCCGAGCAGTCGTTGCTGTTCAGCAGCGGCATGGCGGCGATCTCCACTGCATTCATCGGCCTGCTGAAGGCCGGCGATGAGATCATCTGTTGCTCGGCGATCTACGGCGGCACGTTCCACATCCTCGAAGACCTGATGTCGAAGTTCGGCATCGCCCATCGCTTCGTGTCGATCGAAGAGATGAAGGATCCGTCGAAGGTGATCGGACCGAAGACGAAGCTGGTCTGGTTCGAATCGCCGATCAATCCGACTCTCCGCTGCATCGATGTGCGCACGGTCGCGGCCGCGTGCAAGAAGGCCGGCGTGCTGTCGGGGATCGACAACACCTTTGCGAGTCCCATCAACCAGCCCGTGCTCTCAATGGGCATCGACCTCTCGATGCAGAGCTGCACGAAGTATCTCAACGGCCACAGCGACGTGACCGGCGGTGTGCTGTCCGGATCAAAAGCCTTGTTGGCGCCTCTCGCCAAGATGCGGCGGTTGCTCGGCGGCATCATGGATCCGCAACCGGCCTTCGCCCTGGGTCGCGGGATGAAGACGATGCCGCTGCGCGTGGCCCAGCACAATGCCAACGCGATGGCGGTCGCGACGTTTCTCGAAGG
>DATMJU010000092.1:0-5248 GCA_035553795.1 Vicinamibacterales bacterium | reverse complement strand
GCGTAGTAGATCTTCTTGATCTCAGCGATCGCATCCATCGGCCGACATTATAAGCGGCTACCTGTTCCTGCGGAGCTGCTTCTTGAACTCCTTGACAGGGAGGGTATTGAGGACGTCATCCCGGGTCACCCAGCCCCGGCGAGCGGTCATTACGCCCCAACGGGGATAGTCGAGGGCCTCGACGTAGTGCGCGTCGGAATCGATCACGAGCTTGACGCCTCGGTCCCGCGCGAGGCGAGCGTGGCTGTCGCACAGATCGAGACGGTGTGGCTGGGAGTTGATCTCGAGGGCCACCCCGTTGGCCCTGGCCGCGTCGATGACCTTCTCGATCTGGACCTTTGAGCCTTCGCGACGGAGCAGCATGCGTGCCGTCAGGTGACCGATGATGTCGACCGACGGGTGTTCGATGGCCTTGATGACGCGCCTGGTCATCTCCGGCTCGTCCTGGGTGATCGCCGAGTGCACCGAGGCCACGACGATGTCGAGGGCGGCGAGGCACTCGTCTGTAAGGTCGAGAGAACCATCGGCGAGGATGTCGCACTCGGTGCCGGCCAGCACGGTGAAGCCTTTCAGCGTTTTCGAGTAGGCGCGGATCTTTTCAGCCTGCGCCAGGGTGCGCGTTTCGTCGAGACCGTTGGCCATGGCCAGTGACTGGGTGTGGTCCGTGATGGCGATGTATTCGAGCCCACGGGCCTTCGCTGCCGCCACCATTGTCTCCAGGCTCTCGCGGCCGTCGGATTCGGTGGTGTGCATATGCAGATCGCCCTTCAGATCCGCGCGCGTGATCAGCCGGGGCAATGCGGCGTTGGCGGCGGCATCGATCTCGCCACGGTTCTCGCGCAGTTCCGGCTCGATGTAGACGAGTCCCAGCGCGGTGTAAATCGACTCTTCGGTCGCTCCTGCGATTGCCTTGTCATCGGCGTCGAACAACCCGTACTCATTCAGTTTCCAGCCGCGGTCCAGTGCCCGGTCGCGAAGTGCGATGTTGTGGGCCTTGGAGCCGGTGAAGTACTGCATCGCCGCCCCGCGCTGGTCGGCCGTGACGATGCGAAGGTCCGCCTGGAAACCGCCGCGCAGCAGGATGCTGGCCTTGGTGCCGCCGTTGGCAAGGACGCGCTCCACGAGCGGGAATGTCGTGAAGGCGTCGGTGAGGCTGGTGTCGGCGCCACTGGCGAGAATATCCAGGTCGCCGCTTGTCTCAGCGCCCCTGCGAACGCTGCCGACCGTCGAGATCTCCGCGGTGGGCGCCTGTTCCTTGAGATGCGCGACGATCGCGTCTGCCATGTCGGTGGCGCGCGAGAGCAGGTGCCGTCCCGCAAAGCGCTGACGTTCCTCGATCGCCTGGAGGATCAGCTGTTCCTTCTTGCTGCCCATGCCCTTGATGCCGCGCACGCGGCCGGCCCTGGCCGCGGTGGCCAGATCTTCAAGGCTCTTCACGCCGAGCTCCCTGTAGAGCACCGCGACCGTCTTCGGCCCGACGCCCTGGAGCCGCATCACATCGAGCAGGGTGGCGGGAAACTCGGTGAGCAGGTCGCGGCGGATCTCGCAGTCGCCGGTGATCGTGATCTCGCGAATACGGACGGCCAGGTCCTTGCCGATGCCGTTCCAGCCGCGCAGACCTGCCTCGTCCAGGGACGAGACGGCTTCGGCGGCGTGCGAAACGATGTCGGCGGCGTTGCGATACGCGCGGATCTTGAAAGGGTTGTCGCCTTTCAGTTCGAGCAGGTCCGCGATCTCGAGCAGCGTGCGCGCGACGGCCTTGTTGTCGAGCGGGGAGGGCAGGGGCGTGGTCATTCCCTGGCCGCTATTCCCTGGTGACGGAGAGACCGGTCGTTTCGACGTTGAAGTCCAGGACATTCGCGCCGCCCTCGGCCAGCGCGTCTCGGACCGCGGCAACGTCATCTGGCTCCGCGAGACAGAACAGGCATCCGCCGCCGCCGGCGCCGCACACCTTCGCCGCCTTCGCGCCCGCGGCTGTGGCCCTGGCGATCAGCGCATCGATCGCCGGCGTGGTCACGCCGGGGGCGAGCCGCTTGCGGTTTTCCCATTCGGTGGCCAGCGCTCGCGCGGTCGCGTCCCAATCGCCCTTGACCAGGGCTTCGCGCATGGCGGCCGCCGTGTCGCGGATGCGCTCGAAGCAATCGAACACGTGTTGATCGCCGTCGATGTGGCGCTTGGTGATCTCCCAGTTATTGGTGCCCGAATTTCGTGGTTCGCCGGTGTAACACAGCACGATGCGCTGCTCGAGGTCGTGCGCGTCAATGTCCAGCGCCACGCGCCTGGGCTGGCCGGCATGCAGCTCCACCGCGGCGATGCCGCCGTAATAGGCGGGACGATAGTCCTGCAGCCCCGTCGGCACCTTGATGACCTGCGCCTCGACGTCCTTGGCGATGTCGAGCAGGGCCTCGCCCTCGAGGTCCTGGCCCGTGTAGGCGGCCAGGGCCCCGCACACGGCGATGTTGAGGGCAGACGAGCCGGCGATGCCGGCACCAGCCGGCGACTCACCCCTGGTGGTCAGGCGGATACCGTGGGCGCCGAAGCGATGGGCCAGCTTGGCCAGCAGCGGCAGCGTTTGATCCTGCGGCAGCTGATCGAAAGACAGGTTTTCCTGCTTGTCGATGTCCTCCGAGACCAGCTCGACGCGCTCGTCCGGCCGCGCTTCGATCCAGGCGCGGGCCCGCAGGCTGATGGCGGCGTTCAGCGTCTGCGCGCCGGCATGAAAGAGATAAAGGGGCCAGATGTCGATGGTGCCGCCGGCCAGATCAATTCGTGTGGGCGCTGACGCTGAGATTCGCACGACGCAATTATAATTCTCGAAGTTACATGCCTTTAGCGACCAGACGCGACATTGGACAGTATTTGATTGGCAGCATGCCGGGCACCAGCATCCCGGTCGAGTTGCGATCCCTGGCTCGTGAGTTCGATCTCGGCGGCGTGATCCTCTTCAGCCGCAACATCGAGGCGCCTGAGCAGGTCGCCGAGCTTGCGGCGGAAAGCGAAGCGCTGGGACGCACGCAGCCCGCATGGGTGAGCGTCGATCAGGAGGGCGGCCGGGTCGCGCGGCTGAAGGAGCCGTTCACCAAGTGGCCGCCGATGGCGACGTTGGGACGCGCCGGCAAGGAAGGCGAAGCCCTTGCGGGGCGGTTTGCCAGGGCGCTGGCGCAAGAGCTGCTGGCCGTGGGCATCTCGCTCGACTACGCGCCGGTGCTCGATATCCACACCAATCCGAAGAACCCCGTCATCGGCGATCGCGCGCTCGCGGAGCGCGCCGAGGACGTCGCCACGCTTGGCCGGGTGATCATTCGCGCCCTGCAAGGCGCCGGGCTGGCCGCCTGCGGCAAGCATTTCCCCGGGCACGGCGATACCAGCACCGACTCGCACTTCGAGCTGCCGTTGGTCGAGCACCCGCCTGACCGCTTGCGTGCCATCGAATTCGAGCCGTTCCGCGCCGCCGTGGCAGAGCAGGTCGCGTTCATCATGACCGCGCACGTGCTGGTGCCGTCGCTTGATGAGCGCCGGCCTGCGACGCTGTCACCGGATATCGTCCAGAAGCTGTTGCGCGACGAGCTGAAGTTCGAGGGCGTCATCTTGAGCGATGACCTCGAAATGAAGGCCGTGAGCGCGCAATACCCGGTGCCGGAAAGCGCGGTCGAGGCGATCAGGGCCGGCTGCGATGGACTGTTGATCTGCAGCGGCGATCTCGACCTCCAGGCCAGGACCCTCGAGGCGCTGGTGCGCGCGGTGGAGTCCGGCGTGATTCCGCCACGGCGGCATGATGATGCCTTTGCGCGCTTGAGGCGCGCGAAGCAACGCTTTCTGCAAGGCGAGCGTCCGGGCCCCTCGGCCCGCATCAAGGCATTGAAGGGCGTTCTTGGCAGGGAAGAGCATCAACTCGTCGCTGCCGAGATGGCGGCGTATCTGTGAAACACCCCGAGCGCAGTCGAGGGGTCAAGCGGCTGCGCCGCCTGCAGTCTGGGGATCGCATCGCCCTGGTCGCGCCCGCAAGCTCGTTCCCTCATGAGGAAGTGACCGCGGGCGTTGCAGAACTGCGGCGTCTCGGCTTCGAGCCGGTTTACGACGACACCATTTTCGACAAAGAACGCTTCGTGGCCGGATCGGTGGAGACACGCGTGCGCGCCATCGTTAAGGCCTGGGAAGATCCGTCGATCGCCGCCTTGATCGCGATGCGGGGCGGTTACGGGAGCGCGCAGCTGCTTCCGTTCCTGGACCCGGCAATCCTTGTCGCCGGCCGAAAGGCGCTGATTGGCTATAGCGACATAACATCTCTGCTCGATCTCTACCTGCGCTGCGGTCTGACCGCGATTCACGGCCCGATGGTTGATCGCCGGCTATCGCGCGGAGTGGCCGCCTATGACGAGGACTCATTTCGGCGGGTGCTAATGCATGCGGAGCCCGCCGGCGACCTGAGTCCGGCGCAACTCGAGGTGCTGCATCCGGGATCAGCGCGCGGCGTGCTGGTCGGCGGCACGCTGACCCAGTTGATGGCGTCGATGGGAACGCCGTGGGCATTCGCTCCGCCGCCGGGGAGCGTGCTGTTTCTCGAGGATATCGGCGAGCGCCCGTACCGGATTCATCGGCTGCTGACGCAAGCGGCGCAGGCCGGCGTGTTCGAGCATGCGCGCGCGATCGTGTTCGGCGAGTTTCCCGGCTGTGATGAGCCGGGAGGCGACCCGGCGATCAAGGACGTGTTGCGCGATTTCACGGCGGATTTCCACGGTCCGGTCTTGTTCAACTTTCCGTCCGGTCACACGACAGGTGCGACCTGGACATTACCGTTGGGCGTCGAGGCCGAAGTGATCTCCGGTCCGTCTCCGTCCCTGAGCATTCTCGATGCGGCGGTCGATTGATGCCACAGAGACACAGAGCCGATTGATGCGAATTCACCTGATTGGAGTTGCCGGAACCGCGATGGCCACGCTCGCGGCGATGTTGAAGCAGAAGGGGCATGAGGTCAGCGGCTCGGACGAGCATGTCTACCCGCCGATGAGCGACTTCCTTGCCGCCGAACGCATCAACGTGCTCGAAGGCTACCGGCCGGAGCACCTCGAACCTCGTCCCGACCTGGTGGTCGTTGGTAACGCCATCTCGCGCGGCAACGCGGAACTCGAGGCGGTTCTCGATCGCGGCATCCGTTACGCGTCTCTTCCGGAGACGATCCGCGAGCAGTGGCTGTGGGACGCGCACGCGATCGTCATTGCCGGCACGCACGGCAAGACCACGACGACGT
>DATMJU010000091.1:0-19493 GCA_035553795.1 Vicinamibacterales bacterium | reverse complement strand
CCTTCCGCGAGGCATCGAGGCGATCGCGGCAATGCTCGGGGTCATGAAGGCTGGCGGGTGCTACGTGCCGCTGGACCAGGCCGCGCCTCGCGATCGTCTGCGTCACATGATCGACGAGACGCGCATGGCGGTGGTGATCTCCAGTCATGGTGACGCCGCAGACCTGCCGGCAAGCGCGACTCCCGTACTGATGATGGATGAGGTCGCCGGACCAACTACTGGCTCCGCCCTCGTGGATGCGAGCAACCTCGCCTACATCATCTACACGTCCGGATCGACGGGCCGGCCCAAGGGCGTGACGATCTCGCATGGCAACCTTGTCCGCGCCATAACTGCCCGCCAGAACTACTACGCCGAACCGATGTCGGCGCTGTTCTCGCCGCTGTCGTTTGCCTTTGACGCCGGCAACGGCGCGATCTTCTGGGCTCTCTGTCAGGGTGCATGCTTTGTCGTGGGTCCGGATGACGCGATGGAGCCGCAAGAGTTTGTCCGGCGTCTCGCGGACAGCCGCTGCTCGCACTTGATGAGCGGACCGGCGCTCTATGGCTCGATCCTCGACCTGGCGAGCGCCGATCAGCTTGTCTCGCTCCGCACAGTTGTCGTCGGCGGCGAAGCGCTCGGACGAGCGTTGGCGGCGAAGCACGCCGAATTGCTGCCGCAGGCGGCGCTCTACAACGAGTACGGCCCGACCGAGGCAACGGTGTGGAGCTCGGTCGCGCGCGTGCGAGTGGATGCTGACCAGCCGCCGGACATTGGCAGCGCATCTCCAGGCAGCCGTCTCTACGTGCTCGACCAGAACCTGCAACCGGTGCCGTTGGGCGTCGCCGGAGAGCTGTGTGTCGGCGGTGGGCAGGTGGCGCGCGGCTACTTCGATCATCCGGATTTGACCGCCGAGCGTTTCATTCCCGATCCGTTTGCTGCTGAACCCGGGAGCCGTCTGTATCGCACCGGCGACCTCGTGAAGCGTCGCGATGACGGAGCCCTGGAGTTCATCGGTCGCGCTGACAACCAGGTCAAGATTCGCGGCTTCCGTGTCGAGCTCGGGGACATCGAGTCAGCCATCAACGGCCACCCCGGCATTCGCGGCGCCGCGGTTGTGGTGCACGCCGACGCATCAGGCGGCAGCAAGCGTCTCGTGGCGTATTGCGTTCGTGCGAGCGATTCACAACTGGGCGGAGCCGATCTGCAGGCGTATCTCAAGACCTGCCTGCCTGCGCACATGGTGCCGTCCATGTTTGCGTTCATCGACGAGTTGCCGCTGACGCCGAACGGCAAGGTCGATCGACGCGCGTTGCCTGCGGTCGATGCGCGCGATGCCGTGAGCGGCTACACCGCGCCGCGCACCCCGACCGAACAACTCCTGGCCGGCATCTGGCAGGACGTGCTCGGCGTCGATCGGGTCGGCGTGCACGACAACTTCTTCGAGCTGGGCGGCGATTCCATCCTCAGCATCCAGATCATCAGCCGCGCCAACCGCGCGGGTCTTGGCCTGACGGTCCGGCAGCTGTTTGAATGGCAGACGATCGGCGAGTTGGCGCGTGTGGCTCCCGAGCGCCGGACGATTCACGCCGAACAGGGCCTGGTCAGCGGGCCGCTGCCGTTGACGCCGATCCAACACTGGTTCTTTGCGGGCCGTTCACCTGAGCCGCACCACTGCAACCAGGCGGTGCTGTTGCTGGCGCGAAGCCCCCTTGTGGCGGAACACGCGGAAGCCGCGTTGCAGCAGCTCTTGTTGCACCACGATGCGCTTCGCTCGCGGTTTGATTTGAGCGTGACCCCTCCGGCGGTTCGGATCGAAGGCGCCGGTGTCGACGCCGTGCTCGCGGTGAGAGATCTTACGGCCTTGTCGCCGAGCGAGGCGCGTTCTGCGGTCACAGAGGATGCTGACCGGTGCCAGCGCAGCCTGCATCTCGAAGCCGGTCCCATCGTCCGCGCAGTCTTGTATCGAATGGGACACGGTGAGTCCGATCGACTGCTGATCGTGATTCATCACCTCGCGGTGGACGGCGTGTCATGGCGAATCCTGATCGAGGATTTCGCGCACGCCTACTCGCAGTTGCGAGCAGGGCAGCCGGTTGCCCTGCCAGAAAAGACGACCTCCTTCAAGCACTGGGCTGAGCGGCTGGAGGAATACGCCTCGTCGCCCGCGGTGCTGGCAGAGGCGGACTACTGGCGTCGCGTGACGAGCCTGCCGGTGAAGTCGTTGCCGCGCGATCGATCGGATGAGAGCGCGAGGAACACCAGCGCGTCGGCTGAGGACGTTGTTGTCAGTCTCTCGCCGGCGATGACGCAAGCCTTGCTTACCGAGGTACCCGCGGCGTATCGCTCGCAGATCAATGACGCGCTGCTGACCGCGCTGACGCGCGCCTTGGCAGCGTGGACACAAGACGAAGCGATTCGCATCGTGCTCGAGGGCCACGGGCGCGAAGAGCTGTTTGACGATGTGGATCTCTCGCGGACGGTGGGCGTGTTCACATCGTTCTTCCCAGTGGTGCTGTCACGTGTTCCCGGTGAAGGCCCTGGCCAGACATTGTCGCGTGTGAAAGAGCGCCTGCGGTCGGTACCCGAGAGGGGATTGCGATTCGGGCTGCTGACGTACATGAGCCCGGAAGGCTTGTCGCGTGAACCGGCAGCGGAGATCAGCTTCAATTATCTGGGCCGCTTTGACGGAGATGGGCGAAGCCAGATCTTCAGCGGGCTCGCCGAGGAGTCGTCTGGCGCAGCCAACAGCGCGGCTGGCTTGCGGCGTTATGTGCTCGACGTCAACGGCATCCTGAATGGCTCCACGCTGGAGTTCAACTGGACCTTCAGCCGCAATCTCCACGACCGCGACACCATCCAGGCGGTCGCCAATACCTTTGTTCGCGAACTCGAGCTGCTGGTGGAGCATTGCCGCGACGAGAAGAGCGGCGGCTACACCGCGTCCGACTTCCCGCTGGCGTCGCCGAACGACGCAACGCTCGGCGCGCTGTTCGAACGGTGGGGGCGTCGGGTCGAAGATGCCTATCCGTTGGCGCCAATGCAGCAGGGGATGGTGTTTCATTCCCTGTTCGAGGAGCACTCCGGCGTCGACATCATCCAGCTGGCGTGCGTGCTCGAAGGCGATGTCCGCGCCGAACTGTTCCAGCGCTCGTGGCAACAAGTCATGGATCGGCATCAGGCGCTCCGCACGGTGTTCCTGGCCGAGCACGGTGCCGAGCCGCTGCAAGTCGTTCTTGAGCACGTGGACCTGCCTTGGCAGGTGCTGGACTGGCGAAATGTGCCGGTGGCAGAGAGACCGTCACGCCTCGAGGAGTTCCTGCGCGCGGATCGCTCGCTCGGCTTCCCGATCGACAAGCCACCGCTGATGCGGTGCGCCTTCATTCAGCTGGACGCCGGTTGCGCTCAGTTCGTGTGGAGCCACCACCACCTCCTCACGGACGGCTGGTGCTTGCCGATCCTGCTCAACGAGGCGATGTCGATCTACGAGGCGCTGCTGTCGCAGCAGCCCGTGCGCCTGGCCACGCCGCGCCCGTTCCGCGATTACATCAAGTGGCTGTCCGAGCGGGACCACGACGCCGCGATCGGGTTCTGGCGGCGGACGCTCGCAGGATTCAGCAGCCCGACACGTCTTGGCATCGACCGCGGGCCCAGTATCGATGAGCAGCCGCGGCAGTTCCCGTCGGTATCGCTCACCCTTTCCGCCGACACCACCCGCGCGTTGCAGCAGTTGGCGCAATCACGGCGCGTCACGCTGAGCATCGTCGTCCAGGCGGCGTGGTCTGTGATGTTGAGCCGCTATTCCGGATCGAGCGACGTGGTGTTCGGCGCGACGGTGTCGGGCCGCCCGCCTGAGATCGCCGCGGTCGATTCGATGATTGGCCTGTTCATCAACACGCTGCCCGTGCGGGTGGCGATTGATGACCGCGAAACGGTGTCTGCGTTCATGGCGCGTCTCCAGAACGATCAGGTGGCGCGCGATCCCTTTGCGCACGTGGCGCTGGTCAATATTCAGCGCTGCAGCGAGGTCCTGGCGCCCGAACCGTTGTTCGAGAGCGTTGTCATTTTCGAGAACTACCCGATGAACGACGGGGCGGCGCAATCGGGCGGTCCGTTCACCGCCAGCGGGTTCGGCGTCTTCGAACAGACGAATCTGCCAATCACGTTGATGACGTCGCCGGCCGAGCAGTTGCCGTTGCGCATCGCCTACGATGAGTCGCGATTCGCAGGCGCCGACGTCGAGCGCATGCTCGCGCACCTGGGCCGGCTGCTCGAAACGATCGCCGATAATCCGGAGCAATCGGTAGGGAACTGGCCCATGATAGGGGACCACGAGGCCTATCGGTTGTTGCATGAGCGAAACCAGACTGCGCTTCTCGTCAACGACAGCGCGGTTGGACTGGCGTCGTTGTTCGAGCAGCAGACGGCGCGTACCCCGTCTGGCATAGCCGCAATTGCCGGAAGCAGTCGGATCACGTATCAACAGTTGAACGCCCGCGCCAACCAGGTGGCGCGGCGGCTGAGGGCTGCGGGCGTGCAGTCGGGCAGCCGGGTCGGCATTTTCCTCGAACGCTCGATCGACCTGCTCGTGGCGCTGCTCGCGGTCAACAAGGCCACGGCGGCGTACGTGCCGATGGACCCCTCGTTCCCGTCCGATCGCCTGAGCCACATGCTGGGCGATTCGCAGGCGACGGTCGTTCTCACGCAGCGATCGTTGAACGACACGGTGCCCGTCTCCGCCGCGCGCATCATGTGCATCGACGACGGTGGGGAGGCGGAGTTCGCGGTTGATAACCTCGAACTGCCGTCGCATCCCTCGAGCCCCGCCTACGTGATCTACACGTCGGGGTCGACGGGCGTGCCGAAGGGCGTTGCCGTGCCGGGTGGTGCGCTGGCAAACCTGCTGCGATCGATGCAGCAGCAGCCAGGACTCACCGAGCGCGATGTGCTGCTGGCTGTCACCACCATCTCCTTTGACATTGCGGCCCTCGAACTGTTCCTGCCGATCGTGACCGGCGCGACGGTGGTGATCGCCGATCGGGATGCTGCGCGCGACGGTGCCGCGCTGTTGGCGGAGATGCACCGGACCCATGCGACCGTGATGCAGGCCACGCCAATCACGTGGCGGTTGTTGCTCGAAGCGGGCTGGTCTGGCGCGCCGCTGGCTCGCGCGCTGTGCGGCGGTGAGGCCCTGCCGCGCGAGCTGTCAACACGCTTGCTGGCGACCGGCGTCGAGTTGTGGAACGTATACGGCCCCACCGAGACCACCATCTGGTCGTCCGTGCATCGCGTGGTCGACGATGGCTCGAGCGAGCCGAACGAGCCGATTGGCCGTCCGATTCACAACACGCGTTTCTATATCGTTGACCGCGGCCTCCGCGTGGTGCCTGACGGCGTCGCGGGTGAATTGCTGATCGGCGGCGACGGCGTGGCGCTTGGCTACGCCTCGCGCGGCGACCTGACTGCCGATCGGTTCGTGCCAGACCCGTTTGGGAGCACGCCCGGCGACCGGCTGTATCGCACCGGCGATCTCGCGCGATACCGCGCCGATGGCAGCGTGGTGTTCATCGGCCGCCTGGATTCACAGGTCAAGGTTCGCGGGTTCCGTATCGAACTCGGTGAAATCGAAGCGGCGCTCGATCGGCAGCCTGACGTCAAGCAGTCGGTGGTGATCGCGCACCGCGCGGGACACGGCGAGGCGGAACTGGTGGCCTACCTGGTGACGCAGAGCGGCTCGCCGCTCGATGTTGAGGCGTTGCGCGAGGCGCTTGGCCGCACATTGCCGCACTACATGATCCCGGCGCGGGTGATGGTCCTGGACGAGATGCCCCTCACCTTGAACGGCAAGGTGAACCGTCGCGCGCTGCCGGCGCCGGGCGAGGCCGTTCGAAAAGACCGCGTCGCGCCGACCACCGACACCGAACGTTCCCTTGCCGCTATCTGGTCTGAAGTGTTCTCGATCGACGCGGTGGGCATCGACGACAACTTCTTCGAACTTGGCGGCCACTCGCTGCTGGCCGCGAAGGTGGTTGGCCGCATTCGCGCATCGCTCAAGGTGTCTGTGCCGATTCCGCTGCTGTTCCGCCAGCCGACGGTACGGCAGTTGTCTGAGTACGTCGACAACACGCTATGGGCGGCGGGACAGGGTTCCCAGCGAGTCGAAGATGATGAGCAGGACGTCGAGGAGCTCATGCTGTGAGGCCGCTTGACGCATTGCTGTCGGAACTGCGCGGCCTTGGCGTGTCGATCGCCATGGCCGGCGATCAGCTGAAGCTGCGCGCGCCGAAGGGAGCGCTGACGCCCGCATTGACGGCGGAGTTACAGGAGCGCAAGCCCCAGATCATCGAGTACCTGCGCCGTGCTGGTGAGAGCACGTCTCAGGCAGAGGGCACCGGCCGCATTGCGCGTGCGCAGGCGGGGCCGCATCGGCTGTCGATCTGGCAACAGCGCTTCTGGTTTCTCGATCAGCTTGACGACACATCGCCAGCCTTCAACATGCCGATGGCCGTCCGGCTGAACGGGCCACTCGATCGCCATGCGCTCGAGCGCGCGTTCGATGAGATCGTCCGCCGCCATGACGTGCTGCGCAGCAACGTTGTTGTGCAAGGCGACGAGGCGGTCGTCGTCACCAGCCCGCCGGGGAAGATCAGCGTTGCCTACCACGAGGCGTTGCCGGCGTCGCAGACCGCTCACGACCTGATGCTCGCTGAAGCGGGCCGCCGGTTCGATCTTGCAAACGAGCCGCTGCTCCGCGTGTCGCTCTATCGTGATGGCAGCGCCAACAGCCATTTGTTGCTGGTGACGATGCACCACATCGTGTCGGATGGGTGGTCGCTTGGCGTGTTTGTCCGCGAGATGGCCGCACTGTACGAGGCGTTCGCCGCCGGCAAGCCGTCACCACTACCGGACTTGCCGATTCAGTACGGTGATTACGCGAACTGGCAGAGAAGCCATGCCTCGGCGACGGCGCTTCCGGCGCAACTCGAGTATTGGAAAACCGCGCTCCATGGCCGACCGGCCGCGATCAATCTGCCGCTCGATCGGCCCCGCCCGGCAATCCAGACCTATCGAGGCGCGAGCGTCTCGACCGTGCTCGACGCCGACTTGACCCGCCGCCTGCGCGAACGCTGCGCCGCACAGGACGTGACGCTGTTCATGGGGCTGCTCGCGGGCATTGCGGTCCTGTTGGTCCGTCACAGCGGCCAGGACGAAGTCGTCGTCGGCACGTCGGTCTCGAACCGCCGGCCCGAGACCGAATCGCTGATCGGCTTGTTCGTGAACACGCTGGCACTCCGCGTCAACGTGACCGGCGATCCCAGCGTTCGCGAGCTGTTGTCCAGGGTTCGTGAGACCTGCCTCGGTGCGTACGACCACCAGGAGGTGCCGTTCGAGCAGGTGATCGATGCCGTCAAGCCGGCGCGCGATCTCAGCCGGGCGCCGCTGTTCCAGGTGACATTCGATATCCAGGAGGATGCCGCTGCCAGCATGAGGATGGGCGGCGTCGAGTTCGTGCCGCTGCAGCAGGACGCGGTGTCGTCGAAGATCGACCTTGGATTCTCGATTGAGCCGACCGACGACCGGCTGACGTGCACGCTGTCGTTCAATCCCGACTTGTTCGAAGCGGCGACCATTGAGCGGATGGCCGGTCACTTCGCCGCGCTGCTCGGGGATCTGGCGGACAGGCCCGACGCGCGCGTGTCGCAGCTGCGACTGATGCACGAAGCGGAGCGGGAGCAGGTCGTGACTGGCTGGAACAAGACCGGCCGAGAGTTCCCGGTAGACAAGACCTTGCCGGAGTTGGTCGACCAGCAGGCGAGTGCCACACCGGAGAAGACTGCCATCGTCGCTGCCGGCAAGCAGTTGACGTATGCACAGCTGTCGGCGCGGACAAACCAGCTCGCGCGATACCTGCGATCGCTCGGGGTGAGGCGCGAATCGTTGGTTGCGATCGCCGTCGACCGCTCGCCGGATCTTGTCGTCGGGCTCCTGGCCATTCTCAAGGCCGGCGGCGCGTACGTGCCGATCGAGCCGTCGTATCCGAAGACGCGCATCACCGGGATGCTCGAGGATGCGAAACCGGCGGTGATCGTTACGCAGTCGGCGATCCTTGCGGATTTGCCGCCATCAGGTGCGCGGATGGTCTGCCTTGATCGCATCGGCGAGGACCTCGATCAGCTATCGACCGAGCCGCTGACCGACGGCCCCGTGCCCGACGGGCTTGCTTACGTGATCTACACGTCCGGCTCGACCGGTACGCCGAAGGGCGTGCAGGTCACACACCGTCCGCTCGTGAACTTCCTGAACTCGATGCGGCGCGAGCCCGGGCTGACCGATCGAGACACGCTGCTCGCGGTCACGACCATCTCGTTTGATATCGCGGGGCTCGAACTGTATCTGCCCCTGGTGGCCGGTGCCCGCGTGGCGATTGCCGATCGCGAAACCGCGATGGATCCGCTGCGTCTTGGCGGCGCGATCGCCGAGCAGGGCGCCACGTTCGTGCAGGCGACGCCGGCAACCTGGCGGATGCTGATCGAATCCGGCTGGAGTCCGGCAGGGCGCCTGCGCATCGCATCAGGTGGCGAAGCGCTTCCGAACGAACTGGCGGCCCGGCTCACCGCCGCTGGTCTCGAGCTCTGGAACCTGTATGGTCCGACCGAGACCACCATCTGGTCGGCGGCGCGGAAGGTTGAGCGCACGGCCGATGCGCCCCGCGACGGCGTCGATCCGATTGGTCTGCCGATCGATAACACGCAACTCTACGTGCTGGATTCGTTCCTGGCTCCGCAGCCAATCGGAGTGCCGGGCGAGTTGTATATCGGTGGCGACGGCCTTGCGCGTGGATACCTGAATCGGCCGGATCTGACGGCGGACCGCTATCGTCCTGATCCGTTCTCAACTGTGCCTGGCGCGCGCTTGTATCGCACTGGCGATCTCGTCAGGCGCCTGTCATCCGGCGCAATCGAGTTCCTCGGCCGCGTCGACAACCAGGTCAAGATTCGCGGCTTCCGCATCGAGCTCGGAGAGATCGAAGTGGCGCTGTCGATGCACGACGAAGTCCGCCAGGCGGTCGTCGTGGCGCGGCTGGACGGCATGGGCGAACGCCAGCTCGTCGCCTACGTCGTCAAGGGCGGCGGAGCGGTTACCGCCGAGCAGCTGCGCGCCTTCCTGAAGATCCGGTTGCCGGAGTTCATGATCCCACCGGTGATCGTGATGCTCGACGCGATGCCGCTCACGCCGAACGGCAAGATCGATCGCAATGCGCTGCCGGCGCCGGATCGCAACCGTCCTGAGCTGCGAGCCGTCTTCGAGGCCCCGCGGAGCCCGATCGAACGGCAGATTGCCGAGATCTGGAAGACCGCGCTGGATGTCGATCGCGTCGGTCTTGACGACAACTTCTTCGACCTCGGTGGCCACTCGCTGTTGCTGACGCGCGTGCATGCGCGGTTGCGATCAACGATGGCGGCGACGCTGTCGCTGGTGGAGATGTTCCAGTATCCGACGGTCCGGACGTTGGCGGCGCGCCTGGCGCCGGCTGACGCGCCGGCGGCATCGCCGCGCACGGTTGAGCGGCGCGAGGGGAAGAGCCGCGATGTCGCCATCATCGGCATGGTCGGGCGTTTCCCGGGAGCCGACGATCTCGAGACCTTCTGGAAGAACCTGTGCGAGGGCCGCGAGACGTTGTCGCTGTTCTCGGAAGAGGAACTGATCGAGGCTGGCATCGAGCCTGAACTGATGGCGGATCCGAACTACGTGCGCGTCAACGGCACGCTGTCGGACATCACCACGTTTGATGCCGCGTTCTTTGGCATCGCGCCTGCTGAAGCGCGCGTCATGGATCCGCAGCACCGGTTGTTTCTCGAAAGCGCGTGGCACGTGCTCGAGCATGCCGGGTATGGCGGCGGCGTCGGTGACGCGGCTGTCGGGGTGTTCGCGTCCTGCAGTCACGATCGTTATTTGATCTACAACCTGCTGCCGCACCTCTACGCGGAAAGCCCGCATTCGGTGTACCAGGTGATGCTCGGCAACGATCGCGACTACATCGCGAGCCGTGCGTCGTACCTGCTGAACCTGCGGGGCCCTGCAGTCAACGTGCAGACCGGTTGCTCTTCGTCGCTGGTTGCCGTGCACATGGCCTGCCAGAGCATCCTCGACGGGGACAGTGACATGGCGATCGCCGGCGGCATCGCGCTCAAGGTGCCGCAAAAGTCGGGATACATGTACTCCGAGGGCATGATCGTGTCGCCCGACGGCCACTGCCGGCCGTTTGACGCGAAGGCGAACGGCACCACCTGGGGCAGCGGCGTCGGCGTGGTGCTGTTCAAGGCACTCGACCGCGCGATCGAGGATCGCGACACCATCTACGCGGTCGTCAAGGGATCGGCGATCAACAACGATGGCTCGTTGAAGGTCGGCTTTACCGCGCCTGGCGTCGAAGGACAGGCGCGAGTGATTGCTGCCGCGCAGCATTCCGCCGGCGTCGAGCCGTCAAGCATCACGTACGTCGAAGCGCACGGCACCGGCACGCAGATGGGCGACCCCGCTGAAGTGGCGGCGCTGTCGCGCGCCTTTGGCTCCGGACACACGGCACCGTATTGCGCGTTGGGCGCCGTCAAGGCGAACATCGGCCACCTCGATACCGCGGCCGGTATCGCTGGCTTGATCAAGGCGACGCTGGCGCTCCAGCACCGGCAGCTTCCGCCCACGCTGCACTTCTCGACGCCGAACCGCGACATTGATTTCGGCAAGAATCCGTTTTACGTCAACGATCGGCTGCGCGATTGGCAGCCCGCCGGAGACCAGCCCTTGCGCGCCGGTGTCAGCTCCTTCGGTATCGGTGGCACCAATGCGCACGTGATTCTCCAGGAAGCGCCGGCCCTGCCGGAGTCATCGACGGGCGACGAGCGCGGGACGTTGATCGTGTTTTCGGGGCGCACGCCCGAAGCGCTCGGTCGTCTGCACGAGAGCCTCGGTGAATTCTTTGCGGCCAATGCGGATGTCGCGATCGCTGACGCCGCCTACACGCAAGCCGCGGGCCGCGCGCGGTTCCCGTATCGCAGCGCCATTGTCTGCGACAGCGCGAGCGACGCCGCGCATGCGTTCGGCGATCCGCTGCGGGTGAAGCGCGGCCAGGCGTTGCCGTCCGGGGCGGACGTCGTGTTCATGTTCCCTGGCCAGGGGACGCAGCACACGCTGATGGGCACAGGCCTGTACAGCGCGCATCGTGCGTATCGAGACGCCTTCGATCGATGCGCGGACCTGCTGAAACCGGATCTCGGTCTCGACCTCAGATCGGCCCTGGCTGCTGACGGCCCAGAGGCCGCCGAGCGCCTGAATGAGACCTGGCTGACACAGCCGGCGCTGTTCGCCACGCAGTACGCCCTCGCGCAGTTGTGGATGTCGTGGGGCATTCAGCCGGCGGCGATGATCGGCCACAGCGTCGGCGAGTACGTGGCGGCGTGCCTGGCCGGCGTGTTCGATCTGCCGACGGCGCTGAAGCTGATCGCGGCTCGCGGCAAGCTGATGTGGCAGCAGCCGCGCGGCGCGATGTTGGCGGTATCGATGCCGGTCGAGCAGTTACAGCATCGGCTACCCGCGTCGCTCTCGATCGCCGCGATCAATGCGCCTGGTGCGTGCGTCGTGGCAGGACCTGAGTCCGATGTTGACGCCTTCGCCCAGGAGCTTGGCAAGACCGGTGTCGCATGCAGGCGCCTGAAGACCTCGCACGCGTTCCACTCGGCCATGATGGACGGCTTCATCGCGCCGTTCACAGAGGTGCTGAGTGGTTGCACGCTGAACCGTCCGAGTGTCCCATTCATTTCCAATGTCTCAGGCACGTGGGCCGATCCGGACGAAGTGATCACGCCTGCCTACTGGACCAGGCATGCGCGTCAGGCGGTTCGCTTCGGCGACGGCATCAGCGAGCTGCTGAACGACCAGCGGCGAGTGTTCCTCGAAGTCGGCGCCGGCACGACCCTGACCAAGCTTGCGCGGCGCCAGCCGTCCGCGGATCGCGCGCGCATCCTGGTCGCGTCGCTGGCGACATCGCTCGACCAGCTATCGGCGCCGAAGGGTGACTCCGAACGCGCCCGTCTTGCCGATGCGCTGGGACAGTTGTGGATTGCCGGCGTTGACGTGGATTGGTCGCGCTATTTCGCAGGGCAGGAACGCCGCCGTATTGCGATGCCGCTCTATCCGTTCGCGAAGGAGCGCCACTGGGTCAATCCGCCGGACAAGTCGGCTGTGCCGATGGCCGCGCCGGCTTCGACGACAAAGCAGCCGCTCGAGCGATGGTTCTACCTGCCGTCATGGAGCGCTTCGCTGCCTGCTGTGCGCCGCAGACCCGGATCGTTTGGCGAGAATCGCTGGCTGATACTGACCAACGGGTCGGCGCTCGCGCAGCGCCTGATTGATCGACTCGCGGCGGAGCACCAGCCGTACGTCTGCGTGTCGGAGCGGGACGCGCTCGAATCGGTTGACCTGTCAGGCATCAACCACGTTGTCCATCTGTGGACGTGTGAAGACCCACCGGCCGCTGATGTGCACGTGGCGCGTCGCCGCGGCTACGACAGCCTGATCGCTCTTGGCCAGGCACTGTCGAAACGCAACTCATCGTCTCCGGTCACCGTCACGGTGATCTCGACCGAGCTGCATGATCCGAGCGGCAGTGGCGATGTAGACCCGGGCCAGAGTCTGCTGATGGGCCCGTGCCTGGCGATTCCGCAGGAACATGCGGAGCTGACGTTCCGCACGATAGACATCGGCGGGGGGATGGCGGTTTCCGCGGACACGCTGCTCGCCGAGATCCTCGGCGGTGCCTCTGAACCGCACATCGCGTATCGCGGCCAGACTCGTTTCGTGCCGCGATTCGAGCGCGTCGACTTGCCGGCCGACGCCGACCCGGGGGCGACGCTGCGTGACCGTGGCGTCTACCTGATCACCGGCGGCCACGGCAAGGTGGGTGTGCATCTCGCCGAGTTGCTGTTCGAGTTGTGCGGCGCCCGCGTCGCGCTGGTCAGCCGCAAGGCTGCGGCGACGCCCAGGCTCGCGGCGCTACAAGCAAAAGGCGCGGAGATCCTCTCGATCGCCGCCGACGTGGCGAGCGATGCCGACATGAAAGCGGCCGTTCGTTCCATCAAGGAACGATTTGGCGAGCTGCATGGCGTGATCCACGCCGCCGGCACCCTTGACCATCCATCGTTCAACTGCTTCCTCGACGCGCTCGATGCGCAGACGACCGCTTCGCAGTTCCGTCCGAAGGTCGACGGTGTGCAGGTGCTCGATCGGGTGCTCGAGGGAGAGGCGCTCGACTTCTGCCTGCTGATCTCGTCGACGTCGGCGGTGCTCGGCGGGCTGGGCTTCGCCGCCTACGGCGCGGCGAACCGGTTCATGGACGCATTCGCGCTGCGCCGTAACCGGCGTGGTGGAACGCCATGGCTCTCGACCAACTGGGATACCTGGTCGTTCGAGCGCTCCACGCCGGCGGGCGAGTTGTCGATGACGCCGGCGGAGAGCCACGAGGCCTTCCGCAGAATCCTCGCGCGCATGCCCGCCGGCCAGCTCGTGATCGGCACGGGTGATGTCACCGCGCGGTTCGATCAATGGGTCAGGCGCAGCGGCTGGCAGGCCGCCGGCCTGCAGGCGCACACCAAGCGCGTCCACTTGCGGCCGGCTCATGCCGGCACGATCGTCGAACCGGCGACGCCATCCGAGCGCGTGCTGGTCGGTTTGTGGAAAGAGATCTTCGGATTCGCCGACGTCAGCGTCACCGACGACTTCTTCGAGCTCGGCGGGGACTCGCTGAGTGGCATTCGCCTGATGGCGATGATCAAGGACGCGGTCGGCAAGAAGCTGTCGCTCAACGCGTTGCTGCACGAACCGACGATCCGCGCGCTCGCGGCGGAACTGGATCGCGGAGAGAGCGGCGCGCCGTGGTCGCCGCTCGTGCCGATTTCCCCGACTGGAACGAAGCCGGCCTTCTTCTGCGTGCCCGGCACGGGCGGCAGCGTGGTCTACCTTCGCGACCTGGCGCGCGCGCTCGCTGAACACGATCGCCCGTTCTATGCCTTCCAGGCGGCCGGACTCGATGGCCAGATGCCGCCGGCCGAGAGCGTCAAGGCGCTTGCCGAAACCAACGTTGCCGCGCTGCTCGAGTTCCAGAAGAGCGGTCCGTATTATCTCGGCGGCCATTCCTTCGGCAGCTGGGTGGCGCTGGAGATGGCGCACCAGTTGCTGCAGAAGGGGCACGAAGTTGCGTCGCTGGCGATCCTCGATACCGCCGCGCCCGCCGATCGCGATCTGTCGGCGGCCGCGGTCCGCAACGACACGCAATGGCTCGCCGTCGTTGGCGACATGCTGTCGCACATGTTTGGCAAGCCCGTGGACCTGCAGCTCGACACATTTGAGGCGCTCGACTGGTCCGCGAAGCTCGATCGCTTTGCGCAGGCGATGATCGACAGCGGCGTGATGCCTGCCGACGCTGATCGCGCCGAGATTCGCGGCTTCGTCAACGTGTACCGCGCCCAGGCGCAGATGCGCTATCGTCCCGCGCCCGGATTCCCGCCGGTCAACCTCGTGCTGCTGCGCGCCACCGGCGTGCTCGCTGATTTCGTGGACGGCATCCCCGCCGCGATGAAGGCGGACGAGACGTGGGGATGGCGCGAATACGCCGCCGGGCGCGCGGCCGTCGAGACCGTGCCGGGCGACCACCTGACCATGATGACAAAGCCGCACTGCGTGGCCGTTGCGGCGGCACTGCACCGACAACTCACCAGCGTCGAGACTGCTGGCGCCACCGCAGCCGCCGGCGACCGTTTGTAGTTACCCGAGGAGCACTGGAATGATCCGCACCGAAACAGACA
This sequence comes from Vicinamibacterales bacterium, assembly GCA_035553795.1. GTDB lineage: Bacteria > Acidobacteriota > Vicinamibacteria > Vicinamibacterales > UBA2999 > 12-FULL-67-14b. The sequence goes on along the minus strand of DATMJU010000091.1, from coordinate 4,656 downwards.
TTCGCGCCCGCAAGATGATCTGGGGCGCCATCAGCCGCATCATGGAGACCGGCGGCTTCCAGAAGTCGATCGCCGGCAGCGGCCCCGAGCTGAACCGCTTCAAGCACTATCTCGAAGTGCTGCGCGGCAACGAGGCCGATCCGCGCGATGCCAATCCGCCCGGAGACAACGACATCGATCCGTGGGTGCTGCCGATCTTTCCGGGCCTGCGCAACGTGCCGTGGCCCAATGCGGCGGACTACGAGTGGGCGCCGATCGTCGAGCGGTTCTACGAGCCGCTCAAGGCGGAAGCGCAGCGCATTCGCGAGTCGTTCATGACCATGAGCTACGCGAGCGCTGATGCGTCGCAGCAGGCGAAGTGGCGTCAGGGTTTTGTGTCGGCCTTCGGCACGCGCCTTCCGGACTCATACTTCGCGGCAGGCACAATCCCGTCCGAGGCGCACAAGCTGATTGACGCGTTGCCAGCGGAGGATTACGCCGGCAACAGCCACTACGCGTTTGCTGACGCGTTCTATTCGTGGCTTGACCCCAAGTACGTGGTCAAGGGGCACCACAGCGCGGACAACTTCCGCGTGCGCTGCCAGCTCGCTCTCGACATTCCTGGTGACTGCTATCTGAAGGTCGCCGGCGAAGCGCGGACCTGGACCGAAGGCAAAGTGCTGCTGCTGGACGACTCGTACTGGCACGAAGCGGTCAACAACAGCGATCGTCATCGCGGCGTGTTCCTGACCGACTTCTGGCACCCCGATCTCACCATCCCGGAACGCCGTGCCTTGCGTGCGGCCTTCGGCAAGAAGGAAGTTCGGCTGCTGTTCCTGCACATGCGCGCGCTGCCCCAGGCGATCATCGACCAGTTCATGCCGCTGTTCGATCACGTCGATCGCACGGACTCGGAGATCTCGTCACGCTGGACGTCGACGCCGGACACGAGCCACGTGCCGGACGTGCTCGCCCAGATCAAGCAGATGCACGAAGAGGCGGGGAAGAAGAAGGGTTATACGGCGTAGCCGATGACCGCCGCGAGCTCTGCCTGCCGGGCGGCCCGATCGCCGTGGCGGCTCAAGTAGAGCTCGCGAAACAAGCCGAGCGCGATGTGCCAGGTCAGGTCGTCCACCTGCCGGCCCATCGCCTCGCAGAACACCGGGCGCACCGCTTCGGAGTGATAGAGCCAGGTGACGCGCATCAGCGCCGCCAGCGGATCGTCCGTCACGCACGCAAATTCCCAATCGACGATGCCGGTGATGCGACCCGCGTCCACGAGGATGTTCCCGGGGTTCGGATCGCCGTGTGCGATCACCAGCGGACCGGACGCCGGGCGCCGTTCGCGAAGCCATCGCAGCCCGTAGTCCCGCAGGGGATCGCCGGCAAGATCCCGCGACTTCGACTCCACCCAGTCGATCAGCTGCTCGTTGGTGCGCGACACGAGGTTGGCCGCCATCCATGGACTGGCGTCGACGGGAATCATCGACACATCCGCGACCAGGCGCGCATACGAGGGGAGCAGGCCGGCATCCGGCGTATGCTCCATTGGCACGCCGGGTAGCCGCGCCATCAGGAAGCCGGTGGCGCCCAGCGCATCGCTCATCCCGAACGCATGCGGAGTGGGCACGCCAAGATTCAGCGGCGCGAGTTCACGCAGCACGCGGAATTCGCGCTCCAGATCGTAGAAGCCCCAATCGAGCCGCCACTCCTGCACTCGTTCCGGCTGACAACGCAACACACACTCGAGCCGCACGCCGTCGACGCGCGCCGTGCAGGCGTAGTTGCGGTTCTGCATGCCGGCGCCGGCGGTGATCAACTGCGGAACGCCAAGCACACCCTCGACAGGACGGCCGAGCGCTTCTGACAGGAACGCGATCAGCCGCGGCAGGTGTTCGGGAAGAGTGGGGTCGGCGAAGGTGCCGGGCATCGTCAGGCCGGCAGTTCGTGGCCGATCGCGCTCAGCAACGGCGCCTGGTTGGTCTGGATGAAGAAGTGGCCGCCCTCGAACAGGCGCACGCTCACCGGGTGGCGCGTGTGTTCCTGCCACGCCGCGAGCTCATCGTGCGTGATGCGATCGGTCTGCCCGCCGAATACCGAGATGGGGCAGTCGAGCGGCGCATCCGGCTGGCACTGGTAGGTCTCGATCATCTCGATGTCGGCGCGCAGCAGCGGCACGAACACCGATCGGATCTCGGGATTCTTCAGCGCTTCGGAAGGGATGCCGCCGTAGCGGCGATCGAGTTCCTCGAACAGCTGATCGTCCGGCATCTGGTAAAGCGACGGACGTGTCTCGACCAGGTGCGGGGCCTGCCGCGCGGTGACGAACAAGCGTTGCGGCGCCGGCGCACCGAGGCGGCGTAGCGCGCGGATCAGCTCAAAACCGATCAGGCCGCCCATGCTGTAGCCGAACACGGCGAACGGTTTGTCGAGGTGCGCGGCCACCAGCGGCGCGAGCGCATCAACCAGTGGAGCGACGCGCGTGAAGCGCGGCTCCCGGAAGCGCTCTTCACGCCCCGGCAGTTGAATCAACCACAACTCGACACCGGCCGGCAGTTGCGACGGCCATGTGCGGAACATCGACGCGCCGCCGCCGGCATACGGCAGGCAGAACAGCCGGCAGCGCGGGTCTGGCTGCGGATTGAGGATCGTGATCCAGGCGTTCGGACGGGACTTCAACGTAACTTGCCGACTCGACGCTACGACGTCGCTTTGTTCTCGTCCATCCACTTGCGGAGGCTGAGCGGACGCATGTCGGTCCAGACCTCCTTCACGTAGGCCAGGCACTGGTCCTTGCTGCCAGTTGGCCCGACCGCGCGCCAGCCCGCGGGAATGTCCTTCCACTCGGGCCAGATCGAATACTGCTCTTCGTGGTTGATGACGACGCGATAGACGGTGGTGTCTTCTTCGTTGGCGCTCATGCTTACCTCGGTGGCACCGGCGTGGTCGGCGCGGCCTCGTTGGTGTTCAGGATCAGCGGCAGGCCGTCCTTGCCGCCGACGATCACGAGCTTGGCGTTGTTCGACTTGGCGAGCTCGAGCGTCGCCTCGATGCCGCGCCACTGCAGGTACTGCTGCGTGATGCCGGGCGTGACCGCCTTCTGGAACTCGGAGATACCAGTCGCCTCGATCTTCTTGCGTTCGGCCTCGCGCTGCTCGGTGACAAGGCGGTATTCGTAGGCCAGCGCTTCCTGTTCCTGCGCGAGCTTCGCCTGGATCGCGTTCTGAACCGATTCCGGCAGCTCGATGCGGCTGATGATCACATCGTCAATCATCAGGAACTTCTCGCGGATGCCCTTGGCGGCGCGCGCCAGCAGCTGGTCGTGCACGTCCTCGGTGCGCAGCGTGTAGAGCTGTTCGGGGCGATATTTGCCGAACACTTCGCGGACGGCGGCCACGACCTGTGGAATGACGATGCGCTCTGCGTATTCCGGGCCGACTTCCTGGTGCAGCTGCGGCAGCGTGCGCTCCTGGGGACGGTAGCGAATCGCCACGTCGATCTTGATCTCGAGGCCGTCGGTCGACAGCACCGGCACTTCGGAATCGACCTTCTGCACGCGCAGGTCGTAGATGTACAGCTTGTTCCACGGCCAGATGAAGTGCGTGCCTTCCAGGTAGACGCGGTCGATCTCGGTGCCCGTGAATCGCTTCCACATCACCGCGGCTTCACCGGGATTGATGGTGTGGACGATGTGCCTCCAGAAGAACACGAGGGCGAACAGCACGATCAGCGTCGTGATCGAGATGCTGAAGCCGTGGTTCACGATCCAGTCGCGCGAGCGCGCGCGGATTCGCGCAAAGCGGCTCGGCGGCGGGTGGTCGATCGTGGCGTGCATCGTGGACTCCATTTACTGCCCGGGTTTCCGCGCGGCCGTGGCGCCTGCCGGCGCGTCAGTCGCGGTTTGCGCTCGCTTGTCGTAGGCCGAGCGCATGCCAAGGCCCGGCAGGTCGTTGGGTTTCCACGGGCATCGCACCGTGGATTCGGGGGCGTTGTTGGCGCCGCGGTGGTTGACGAACTCGGCGTAGTCCGCCTCGCACGTCATGTTGACCAGCGTGCCGTCGATCTTGACGTGATCCTTGAGCCGGATGGTCATGGCCGAACCCGGCCGCCCCGCCGATCCCGCCGACGTGGTCGCCATCTTCGCCGCCTCGGAGATCGGCGTTTCGCCGGGTGTCCTGACGTCGACGGCGTCGATGACGTAGGTGTCGGTCTCGAGGGGGCCGGCCCAGTCGAATGCGACCGGCAGGGTGGCGCCGGCAAGGAGATCCAGCTGGCCGGTTTCGTTCCCATGCAACGTGGCCCGCAAGGTCAGGTCGTGGTCGGAGTGATTCGTCAACATCAGGCAGCCGCACTCGTTCTGCGGAGCCGAGGCGGTGATCACGCTGGAGAACTCGACGCCGCGCCGCGGGTTCTCGCGCTCGAGCTCCTCGTGGTCGTCCATCATGCGGTTCATCGCCAGGCCGTTGAACGTGCAGGATTCGTCGTCGCACGGCGTGTCGACGAACGGCGCGTACTCGGTCACCGCCTGCGACATGATCAGCTTGCCGCCGCGCGCGTCATTGGCCAGGACGTCGTAGGCGTCGATCAGGTAGTAGTCCTCGTTTTCGGGGCCGGCCCAGTCGAACAGGATGCGGGTCTGCTCGTTCGGGTCGAGGAAAATATCGCCGCGCGCGATCC
>DATMJU010000090.1:0-2766 GCA_035553795.1 Vicinamibacterales bacterium | reverse complement strand
ACGCTGCCGATGTTCCACGCCAACGGCTGGACGTTCACGTGGACCGTCACCGCGGCGGGCGCCAAACACATCTGCCTGCCAAAGTTCGACGCGCAGGCCGTGTTCAAGACCGCGGCGGAGGAGCGCGCGACCCGTTTGTGCGCGGCGCCGACGGTGCTGATCATGCTGGCCAACGCGGCAGCGGAGACCAAGGCGCTCGCGCCGAAAGGCGTGGGCGTGATGACGGCCGGCGCGCCACCCGCTGCGGTGACCATTCAGCGCATCGAGGACGAGTTGGGGTGGTCGGTGATCCAGATCTACGGTCTCACCGAAACCGCACCGGCAATCAGCATCTGCGAGCCGCTGCCAGAACACGCGACCATGAACGCCGACGATCGCGCCCGCCAGAAGGCGCGGCAGGGTGTGGAGCTGATCACCTCCGGTGAACTGCGTGTCGTCGATGACCAGATGCGCGATGTCCCGTGTGACGGAGTCACACCAGGCGAAATCGTCGCGCGCGGGAACGTCGTGATGGCCGGTTATTACAACGATCCGGAAGCCACCGAGAAGTGCATGGGCGATGGGTGGTTTCACACTGGTGATGCCGCCGTCGTGCATCCGGATGGGTACGTGCAGATCACCGACCGGCTGAAGGACGTGATCATCAGCGGCGGCGAGAACATCTCGTCTGTCGAAGTGGAAGCGATGTTGTTGCGCCACGACGCGATCCAGGAAGTCGCCGTGGTCGGTGTGCCGCACGAGAAGTGGGGTGAGGCGCCGCACGCGTTCGTGGTGTTCAAGGCAGGGCAGAGCGCCACGCCCGAGAGCCTGCGCGAGTTCTGTCGCGCGAACATGGCGCACTTCAAGGTGCCGCACGCGTTTACGCCGGTGACTGAGCTGCCGAAGACCGCGACTGGAAAGATTCAGAAGTTCGTGTTGCGGAAGGGCCGCGCCAACATCACCGCGCAGTAGTCAGATTCGCCAGCAAATCCATTCTATCCAGGACATCGGCGCGCGAGCTGCCGGTCCGATGCGCGTCTGCGCCATCGCATGCGCATGCGATTGTCGCGCGGGGCCTGCGCACCTATTCTCACGAAATGTCACGAGTCCGACAATTAGCCGTAGGTTTCGCGCTGCTGGTTCTGCTGTCTCCACAGTCTGCCGCCGCCCAGGGATGGGCGGCCACCGGCAGCCTTGAGACGGCACGCACGCTACACACTCAGACCACGCTATCTGATGGCCGAGTCCTGGTCGCCGGCGGGCACAACGCCGCCGGGGTCCTGTCATCCGCCGAAATCTACGACCCCGCAACCGAAACGTGGAGCGCAACCGGCGCGATGAACACGCCACGAAGTGATCACATGGCGATACGACTGCCCAATGGCAGAGTGCTTGTGTCAGGAGGGACAGGGGCGGCGGGGAGTGCACTGTCTAGCGCGGAACTGTACAACCCCGTGACGGGAGTGTGGTCGACCACCGGCTCAATGACCACGGCGCGTGCTGGGCATCAGGCCATCCTATATCCCGGCATGCCGGAGATCTTCGTTGTTGGCGGCACGTCCTTGAAGACCGCCGACGTCTACGTCGTCAACACTGGTGTATGGGTGAACACCATCGTAAATTTGAATGCAGTCCACGGCCGAGAATCCAGCTTCACGGTATTCAACGGCTCGCCGTTTGTCGTGGGTGGCATCGGGTCCGCGGCGACGGCGTCTACGGAGATCTACGTCAGCGCCCAGGGCGGACAGTGGATTTCGCGTCCGAGTATGCCTGCGGCGCGGTACGGGCATACGGCGACGGTTCTGCCGGGCATAAACAGGCTTCTTGTGGCGGGCGGAATAGTGGGCGGCGTCGCGAGCTCCTCGGTATTGCTCCTCGCGGAGACCCCAACCCCAAGCTGGACGGCGACCGAAGCCATGCTGGAGAGCCGAAGCGGACACGTGGCCGCGACGCTGCCGTCCGGAGAAGTCATTGTTGCGGGCGGGCACAACGGCGCGTACTTGGCCACCAGCGAACGATTCAACCCGACGTTGAGGACCTGGGGCGATTCAGAAGCGACCACAATGCCGCGAGGCGGTGGACACAGAGCGTCGGTGATTTCGGGCGGGCGCGTGTTGATGACGGGCGGCTACGACGGCACGAGCTTCCTGGCGTCGAGCGACCTGTATACGCCGCACACCTTCGCCGTCAGTGCTGGCGAAGATCAATACCTCTCAGCCAACGGTTTCGGTCTTGCGACGGTCAATCTCACCGCGACTCCCGTCACGACGAGCCCTTCCGCGACGACCTATAGCTGGTCAGGTCCGAACGGCTTCAACACGACGGGTCCCGACGTTACGACGCCGTTGTTCATAGGCGCCTATTCGTTTACGGTGACCGCCACCAACGCGGTGGGCGAGGTGAGAACGGATTCCGTTGTGATTCATGTGCTGCCCCCAGGGCGGATCTGGATCTCCGGGACCCGCGGGACCTCAGGGCGAAGCCGGGCCGCAGGGACCGATGGGCCCGATGGGGCCGCAGGGACCGACTGGTCCCGCAGGGCCACAAGGTGAGACCGGCGCGACAGGTGCAGCGGGAGCGCCGGGGGCGGATGGTGCTGTTGGACCGCAGGGGCCAGTCGGTCCGATGGGTCCACAAGGTGAGACCGGCGCAACAGGTGCAGCAGGAGCGAGGGGGGCGGATGGGGCTGTTGGACCACAGGGGCCAATCGGTCCTCCGGGTCCGCAAGGCAACGTCGGCCCACAGGGCATCCGCGGCGATGCTGGTGCGATTGGCCCCCTTGGTCCT
>DATMJU010000089.1:0-12416 GCA_035553795.1 Vicinamibacterales bacterium | reverse complement strand
TTCTTGAGGGTCGCCGACATGATCGGGCCGACTTCGTCCTTCTCGGGGAAGAACACGTCGACCTGGTCAACGCCCTTTTCGTGCGCCATCGCCACGACGCGCTGCGTCAGCTCTTCGTTCGCCTCGAGCAGCACCTCGCCCGTGGCCGGGTCGACGATGTCCGCGGCGGCAAACGCGCCTTCGAGCGCCTCGTCCGTGATCGCGATGTCCTTGACGCCGGCCTTGCGCAGACCCTCGATGTGCGTGCGGGTGATCTTCTTCCCTTCGCTGATCGAAACGTCGCCGGCCTTGACGTCCTTGCGTGAACGCTGGCCGATCAGGCCTTCGCCGACCGACCAGTAGAGCGAGTTGTCGCGCAGGTTGATGCGATCGACCTGGTAGAAGGTCCGGATGATCTCGTCGCCGCCGCGCAGGCCGAGGGCGCGCAGGAAGACGGACGCCAGGAACTTGCGCTTGCGGTCGATGCGGACGTAGAGCAGGTTCTTCGTGTCGTACTCGAACTCGACCCACGAGCCGCGGTACGGGATGATCTGCGCGACGTAGAGGTTCTTGTCTTCCGAGTGGAAGAAGGCGCCCGGCGAACGGTGGAGCTGCGACACGATGACGCGCTCGGTGCCGTTGATGATGAAGGTGCCGTTGTCCGTCATCAGCGGGATGTCGCCGAAGTAGACTTCCTGCTCCTTGATGTCGCGGATGGTCTTGACGCCGGTTTCCGGGTCCTTGTTCCAGACCACGAGCCGGATCGTCACCTTCAGCGGCACGGCGTAGGTCATGCCGCGCTCCTGGCATTCGTCGACGTCGTACTTCAGCTTCAGGGCCACGGTGTGGCCGCAGATGTCACAGACATCGCCGCGCGCCTGGTTGCCGGTGCCGCACTTGGGGCACAGCACGTCCTTGTCGCCGTACGGATCGCAGATCAGCGTGTGACCGCAGCTCTTGCAGGGCTTGCGCAGGTGGTGCAGGCCCTGCAGCTTGCCGCACTTGCACTCCCAGTTGCCGATGGAATACTCGATGAACTCAAGCGACGAGTTCTCACGGAAGTCGCTGATCGGGAACACCGACTTGAACACCGACTGCAGGCCCTGGTCCTCGCGTTCGGAGGGCAGGCGATTCATCTGCAGGAAACGTTCGTAGCTCTTCCGCTGGATCTCGATCAGGTTCGGGATCGGAACCGTCGTCTTGATCTTCGAGAAGTCCTTACGCTCGCGGTAAACGTTCTTTGGAAGGCTGTACATGCTTTAGGCTCGAGGTCCGGACAAACTGTGTTTGATTGGCCGCCCAAACGGGCGGCCGTCAAAACAAATGCTCCGCGCACCGGGGAACTCATCCCCAGTGCGCGGGCAACCCTTACTTAAGCGAGATGGAGATCGATTACTTGATCTCGACCTTCGCGCCGGCTTCCTCGAACTTCTTCTTGATCGCGGCAGCTTCGTCCTTCGACACGCCTTCCTTGATCGGCTTGGGCGCGCTCTCGACGAGGTCCTTCGCTTCCTTCAGGCCGAGGCTGGTGGCTTCACGGACCACCTTGATCACGTTGATCTTGTTGCTGCCAACGTCAGTCAGGGTGACGGTGAACTCGGTCTGCTCTTCCGCCGCCGCGCCGCCGCCGGCCGCCGGGGCGCCGCCGCCCATGGGCATCGCCATCGGCATCGCTGCTGCGGCGGACACGCCGAGCTCGGACTCCAGCGCCTTGACGAGCTGCGACAGCTCCATCACGCTGATGCCCTTGATGTAATCGATCACCTGCTGCTGGTTCACTTCGGCCATTGCTATGCTCCCTTATAAAAACTCTGTCGCTACGAGGTCGTTGAAAATGTCTGTTTAAGCTTTCTTCTGCTCGGCCTGCACGAGGACGCTCATCAGGTCGCGCGGCACCGCGTTCAGCACGCGGACCAGGTTGACCATCGGGGCCTGGAGGAGGAAGAGCAACTTCGCGTAGAGCTCCGGCTTGCCGGGCATCGTCGCCAGGGCCGCCACGTCGGCACCCTTGATCGCCTGGCCCTGCACGACCGCCGCCTTGATCTTCAGCGTCGGCGCGTTCTTCATGAAGGCCGTCAGCGCCTTGGCGAGCGCCACCGGGTCTTCCTTGGTGTAGGCCACCGCGGTCATGCCCTCGAACTGCGCCGAGAGCGTCTCGAACTGCGTGCCCTTCAGCGCGCGCTTGGCCAGCGAGTTCTTGACGACCTTGTACTGCGCCTTCGCCTTGCGCAGGTCGGTGCGCAGCTGCGTCACCTGGGGCACGTTGATGCCCTTGTAGTCGATCAGGATCGCAACGTCGTGGCCCTGAAAGGCGCCTTCGAGCGCTGCGAGCTCAGTGTTCTTGTCGGCTCTTGTGACTGCCATGATAAATGTGCCTACTTCTTTCCGCTTATTTCTTAGAGCTCGCCGCTTCCACGTGCGTCTCGTCGATCTTTACGCCGGGCCCCATCGTCGAGGACACGGTGATGGACTTGAGATACTTGCCCTTCGCGGCCGCGGGCTTGGCGCGCACGATGCTGTCGATCAGCGCCGAGGCGTTGTCCACCAGGTTCTGCGACGGGAACGAGATCTTGCCGACCGGGGCGTGGACGATGCCGGTCTTGTCGACGCGGAACTCCACCTTGCCGGCCTTGATTTCGTTGACGGCCTGCGCCACGTTCGGCGTCACCGTGCCGGTCTTCGGGTTCGGCATCAGGCCGCGGGGGCCGAGCACCTTGCCGAGACGGCCGACGGCGCGCATCATGTCGGGCGTCGCCACGACGGCGTCGAAGTCCTGCCAGCCGCCGTTGATCTTGTCGACCAGCTCTTCGCCGCCCACGTGATCCGCACCGGCCGCTTCAGCTTCCTTCTGCTTCTCGGGCCCGGCGATGACCAGCACCTTCTTGGACTTGCCAAGGCCGTGCGGGAGGACGACGGTGCCGCGCACCATCTGGTCGGCGTGCTTCGGATCGACGCCCAGGCGAATTGACAGCGCCACGGTTTCGTCGAAGTTCGCGAACTTGATCTTCTGCACCAGCGGCAGGGCCTCTGCCAACAGATAGGGCTTGTTCTCGACCTGCCCCTTCGCCGCTGTGTATTTCTTGCCGTGAGTTCTCATGTGTGTGCCTTACGTGGTGTTAACGCCCGTCGACTTTGCTCAGGGCTCCCACTCGTTATCCGACGACGTCCAAACCCATCGACCGGGCGGTGCCCGCCACGGTCCGTACCGCCGACTCGACCGAATCGCAGTTCAAGTCGGGCATCTTCTGCTTGGCGATCTCTTCGACCTGCTTCATGGTCACCGAGCCGACCTTGTTCTTGTTCGGCACCGCGGAGCCCACCGCGATGTTGGCCGCCTTCTTCAGCAGCACCGACGCCGGGGGCGTCTTGGTGATGAAGGTGTAGGAGCGGTCCGAGTAGATGGTGACCACGGCCGGGATGATCAGGCCGTCGTCCTTCGCGGTCTTCGCATTGAAGGCCTTGACGAAGTCCATGATGTTCACGCCGTGCGGGCCGAGCGCGGTGCCCACGGGCGGAGCCGGCGTCGCCTTGCCGGCCGGAATCTGGAGCTTCACCATTGCCTGAACTTTTTTAGCCATTACTGTTTCTCAACCTGCAGGAAATCCAACTCGACCGGTGTCGCACGACCGAAGATCGTGACCATCACCTTCAGGGTGTTCTTTTCCAAGTTCACTTCGTCGACCGTGCCGTTGAAGCCGGTGAACGGGCCTTCGTTGATGCGGACGGTGTCGCCCTTGTCGAAGGTGTACTTCGGCTTTGGCTTCTCGGCGGCGGTCTTCACCTGCTCGAGAATCTGCTCGACTTCTTCCTTGCTGAGCGGCGTCGGCTTGGCGCCGGCGCCGACAAATCCGGTCACCTTCGGCGTGTTCTTGACGACGTGCCACGCGTTGTCGGTCATGTTCATCTCGACCAGGATGTAACCCGGGAAGAAACGCTTCGACGACACGACCTTGCGGCCGCCGCGCATTTCGACCACGTCCTCGGTCGGGATCAGAATTTCGCCAATTTCATCGGCGAGGCCGTACGCGGTCTTGCGTTCCGACAGCGACTCGGCGACTTTCTTCTCGAAGCCTGAGTAGGTGTGGACGATGTACCAGTTCTTCGTGGCCACATCCGTCATCACGCCGCTCCAAAGCGGTTGAACAACCACTGCACCGCGTTGTTGATCAGCAGATCCACGCCGAACAGGTACAGGCCGAAGAATACCGACGTGAGAATGACGACGACCGTCGTGGCATAGACCTCGCGCTGCGAGGGCCACGTCACGCGCTTCATCTCATTGCGGACTTCCGTGAGGAATTCCCCGGTGCGCTGGAACCAGCCAAGCGGACCGCCGGCGCGTTCGCCGGTTTGTTCAATGGTCTCGGTACTCATTGCCGTTTCTTAGTGCCTCTTCTAAGCAGTACAGGGCGCCTGGGTTCCGCGGTCAGTAGTGGCAGGCCAGGAGGGAATCGAACCCCCAACCCCCGGTTTTGGAGACCGGTGCTCTGCCAATTGAGCTACTGGCCTACGAATCCTGATTGCCCTACTTCTGCTCCTTGTGCGGCTGGTGCTTACGGCAGAAACGGCAGTACTTCTTCATCTCGATCCGTTCCGTCGTCTTCTTCTTGTTCTTCGTGGTGCTGTAATTGCGTCGCTTACATTCACCGCACGCCAGCTGAATAATGTCTCGCATTACTGATCCTTCAGGTGGTCAGGCAGACAGGCAGTCAGGTTGCCAAGGAGCCCCTGACGACCTGACCGCCTGACGACCGGTCGACCTATTACTCGACGATATCGGTGACCGAACCCGCGCCGACGGTGCGTCCGCCCTCGCGAATCGCGAACTTGGCGCCCTTTTCGAGCGCGACCGGGGCGATCAGCTCGACGCTGACGCTGGTGTTGTCGCCCGGCATGATCATCTCAACGCCTTCGTTGAGGTGCAGCGTGCCGGTCACGTCCGTGGTGCGGATGTAGAACTGGGGACGGTAGCCGTTGAAGAACGGGGTGTGACGGCCGCCCTCTTCCTTCGACAGCACGAACACTTCCGCCTTGAACTTGGTGTGCGGCTTGATCGAACCGGGCTTGGCCAGCACCTGGCCGCGCTCGATGTCGTCCTTTTCAACGCCGCGCAGCAGCACGCCGACGTTGTCGCCCGCCTGGCCCGAGTCCAGCAGCTTGCGGAACATTTCGACGCCGGTGACGACCTTCTTCTCGTTCGGCTTGAAGCCGATGATCTCGATTTCGTCACCAACCTTCACGACGCCACGCTCGATACGGCCAGTGACGACCGTGCCGCGGCCCGAGATCGAGAACACGTCTTCGATCGGCATCAGGAACGGCTTGTCCACGTCGCGCTGCGGCAGCGGGATGTAGGTGTCGAGCGCTTCCATCAGCTTGGCCACCGACTCAACGCCCTCGGGCACGCCGTTCAGCGCGCCGAGCGCCGACACGCGAACCACCGGGACGTCGTCGCCGGGGAAGCCGTAGCTCTTGAGGAGCTCGCGGACTTCGAGTTCGACGAGGTCGACCAGTTCCTTGTCGTCCACCGCGTCAACCTTGTTCAGGGCGACGACGAGGTACGGCACGTTCACCTGGCGGGCGAGCAGCACGTGCTCGCGCGTCTGCGGCATCGGACCGTCGATGCAGCTGACCACGAGGATCGCGCCGTCCATCTGCGCGGCACCGGTGATCATGTTCTTGATGTAGTCAGCGTGGCCCGGGCAGTCGACGTGCGCGTAGTGCCGGTTGGCCGTGCTGTACTCGACGTGCGACGTGGCGATCGTCAAGATCTTCGTTTCGTCGCGGCGGCCCTGCGACTCGGACGCCTTGGCGACCTGGTCGTACGGAACAAACTTCGCCCAGCCCTTGTCGGCCGAGACCTTGGTCAGCGCTGCGGTGAGCGTGGTCTTGCCGTGGTCGATGTGACCAATGGTGCCGACGTTGACGTGGGGTTTGGAACGATCGAATTTCTCTTTCGACATGACTCGCCTTCGCTCGCTTGTTGAAAACGACAATCGGCCCCTTGCCGACGTCGGATCTTGTTTACTGCCTGACTAACAAAAACTGGAGCTGATGACCGGGATCGAACCGGTGACCTCGTCCTTACCAAGGACGTGCTCTACCTACTGAGCTACATCAGCGAAGATTTGGAGCGGGAGACGGGGATCGAACCCGCGACCAACAGCTTGGAAGGCTGTGACTCTACCACTGAGTTACTCCCGCCTCCGTGCTCGCTTACATCGCCCTCTCGCACTACGGCGGGCAAGCCCGCCTTCGCTGCTTAGCTTCTTGTCAACTTCTCCTGGCTTGCCATCCGTAGCTCGCCTCAGCGAGCGAAGGATGGTGGGGAGGCAAGGATTCGAACCTTGGTAGCCACTGGGGCGACAGATTTACAGTCTGTTGCGATTGACCGCTCCGCCACCTCCCCGAAATTGTATGGATACCGTGCTCTTCCCGCTGTCCCGCCGTACCTGCTTAAAGCCGCTGCTTTGGCCCAGAGAATTGGAGCTGGCGAAGGGATTTGAACCCCCGACCGGCTGATTACAAATCAGCTGCTCTACCGGGCTGAGCTACGCCAGCCTAAGCAAAACGGGAATGCTAGCACGTAACGTGCCAGCCTGACAAGCGGAAGGGACAATATCCTTGGCCCGCGCCGGACGCGGGTGGCTTACGCCAAGCTCCTGTTCGCTTCCGAGGTCCAAACGACTTCCGGAACTATTCCGGCTGTCTCCCTCGGCTTCGGTTCCGTCTCTGCCTCACGGCCTCATAGAGGACCACGGCAGTGGCGACCGAAACATTAAGACTTCCCACGTGGCCAAGCATTGGAATACTGACCACCTGGTCACACCGTTCCCTCACGAGCCGTCGCAGCCCGTGACCTTCAGCGCCTACTACTATGGCCGTCGGAAGGGTGAGATCCCATTCATAGTAGGCCATTTTCGCGTCGGCGTCGAGTCCCACGGTCCAGACCCCCGCTTTCTTGAGGTCTTCGAGGGATCTGGCGATGTTGACCACGTCGGCAACGGGCACGTGATTGACCGCCCCGGCCGATGCCTTGGCAGCGGCGCCGTCCAGCGGCGCGGCCCGGCGGGTCTGGCGGACCACGCCTGATGCACCGCTGGCATCCACACTCCGGAGAATGGCGCCGACGTTCTGCGGATCTTCCACTTCGTCCAGCACGACGATCAGCGGCGGGCCGTCCTTGGTTTGCGCGAGATCTTCGATCGTCGCCTCGGTACGGCGCTCGACTTCCGCAACCACGCCCTGGTGCGCGCCGCGCTTGGATGCCTGATCGAGCTCGTCGCGCGTGACAAAGCGGATGCGAACACCATGCGTCGCGGCTTCTTCGAGCAGCCGCTGCAGGCGATCGTCGGCGCGTTGCGCGACCCAAATCTCCTTGGCGCGCTTCGCCTTGATGGCCTCGAGCACCGGGTTGATGCCGTAGATGATCACTTCACGGCCTCGCGCACCCGGGGAGCGACTTCCCTGCCGATCAGCTCGATGCTCGCGAGCATCTTGTCGTGAGGCAGCGTGCCGTTGCTGTATTTCAGGTCGAAGCGCGACAGCCCGAGCGCCTGCACGGTCTTGACGATCTTCTTCGCGACGGTGTCGGGCGAGCCGACGCAGAGCGCGCCGTTCGGGCCGGCCTCGTGCTCGAAGTGTGCGCGCGAGATCGGCTGCCAGCCGCGCTCGCGGCCGATGCGGCCCATCATCGCTTCGTAGTGCGGCCACAAATCGTTCTTCGCTTCATCGTCCGTCGCCGCGACATGCCCGGGTGAGTGCACGGCGACCGGCTGCGGCGGGTGTCCGAACTTCTCGAGCGACTGGTGATACAGGTCGACGTATGGACGGAATCGCGTGGGGCTGCCACCGATGATCGCCAGCGTGAGCGGCAATCCATAGCGGGCCGCGCGCACGACCGATTCAGGACTGCCGCCAACGCCCACCCAGGTGCGCAGCGTGCCGTGCTCAATCGGCGGGTAGACCAGCTGGTCTTTCAGCGGCGAACGGGTCCGGCCGCTCCACGTGACGGGCTCGCCGCTCAGCAGATCGGCGAAGAGTTCGAGCTTCTCTTCGAACAGCTGCTCGTAGAGCGACATGTCGTAGCCGAACAGCGGATACGACTCGGTGAACGAGCCGCGCCCGAGAATCACCTCCGCGCGCCCGTTCGATATGGCGTTGAGTGTCGAGAAACGCTGAAAGACGCGGACCGGATCGTCGGTGCTCAACACGGTCACTGCGGAACCGAGCCACATCTTCTTCGTCCGGCCGGCAATGGCCGCGAGCACGACTTCGGGTGCAGAGACGGCAAAGTCTTTTCGATGGTGCTCGCCGACGCCGAAGCAATCCAGCCCGGCCTGCTCGGCCACGACAGCTTCTTCGACGACGTTGCGGAGCGCCTCGGCTTGCGACACCGGGACCCCGGACGCATCGAGCGTCACGTCACCGAACGTGTCGAGGCCGAACTCAAACGGATGCGAAGTGCTCACACACCCACTCTATCGCAGCAGGCTTCGATAAGATGGTGGGTCCGATTGCATGCAGGCATTCCCACAGAACGACCAGGCCCTGGGACTCGACTTCGGCACAACGAACAGCGCGGTCGCCCTCGCCTCGACGGGCCACGCGCCGCGGCTCGCGCGGTTTCCAACCTCCCATGGCGAGACGGAAACGTTTCGGTCGATTCTCTTTTTCGAAGCCGGCGGACTCAAGCAGCGCAGGGCGGAAGTTGCCTATGCCGGTCCAAGCGCCATCGAGCACTACCTGGAGTCCTCGCATAAGGGGCGCTTCATCCAGTCGCTGAAGGCGTATCTCGGCGATGCAAGCTTTACGGGAACGATGGTGGGCGGACGCCAGCGCACGCTCGAAGCGCTGATCGGTCTGATCCTCCAGAAGCTGCTCGCCGCAGCCACGGCGTCACTCGGCCCGCTGCCAGGCCGCGTGATCGTCGGCAGGCCCGTCCACTTCACCGATGCGCGCAGTGCGGAGGATGACGAACTGGCCCTCTCGCGCATGCGAACGGCGCTCGCCATTGCCGGCATCACCGAGCCGCAGTTCGAGTTCGAGCCCGTCGCGGCCGCGTATGCCTATCAACAGAGCATTCGAAAACCGGAGACCGTGCTGATCGCGGACTTTGGCGGCGGCACGAGCGATTTCTCGCTGCTGTCGCTGGCGCCGAATGATTCAACCCAGCCGGGCCCGATCGAAATCCTCGGCAATGACGGCCTGGCGTTCGCCGGCGACGTGTTCGATCGCGCCATTGTGCGACACGCGGTCGCGCCGCGACTGGGCCAGGGCTCACACTACGTGTCGGGACCCGACAAGGTGCTGCCGATGCCTGACTGGGTCTACGCCAGGCTGGAACGGTGGCACTACCTGTCATTCCTGAAATCTCCCGCGACGATCGAGATGATCGAGCGCGTCCAGAGCACCTCGTCGGCGCCGAAGGAAGTCGCCGCGCTGCTGAACCTGATTGACGGCGACCTTGGTTACGAACTGCACGCGCACGTGAATCGAACGAAGATCGAACTGTCGTCAGCCACGGAATCGCACTTCCACTTCGATCTGTTTCCGATCGCCATCGACTGGCACGCCACCCGGGCAGAGTTCGACGAGTGGATCCAGCCTCAACTGGATGGCATTGCCACGACCGTCGACGAATTGCTGGCCACTACCGGCGTCCGGCCCCATGCAATCGATCGCGTCTTCCTGACAGGCGGTTCGTCGTTCGTGCCTGCTGTCCGCGACATCTTCGCCAGGACATTCGGCAACGAGAAGTTGGCCGGCGGCAACGAGCTCACCTCGGTCGCCACCGGACTCGCCCTGCGCGGACTGGATCAGAGCCGGCGCTGAGGCAGGCCGCTACTGCTTGATGAGCTGAGCCACATCGTAGGCCCGGCCGTTGGCGACAACCTTCTTCACTTTGTAGGTGCTGCCAATGTCGGCAAGGGGATCGCCATCAATGGCGATCAGGTCAGCGAGCTTCCCGGGCTCGATCGTGCCGCCGTCGAAGCCGAGCGCAATCGCAGGGTTGACGGTCGCCGTCTTCAGCGCATCGAACGTCGACATGCCGGCCATCACGTACGCCTTCATCTCGCCATGCAGGTTGATCGCGTTCGGCGTGTCAGTACCCGCCACGACGAGACCGCCGGCCTTCATCACGTCCAGCACCATCTTGCCGCTGCCGCCCCGCGGATCGACCGCGAACGAGTAGTTGCCCTGCGCGACACGGCGCTGCATCCATTGCGGATAGAGCGCAAAACGCGGATCGCTTTTCAGCGCCGGATCCTTTTCGAAGAGTTCCCGCGAGCCCCCACCAGAAATCGTCGGGCTGAAGATGCGCCGGCTCTTGCCGAACAACTGGATCACGTCTTCGTACGCGCTCTGCAACGGCCCCATCTTCGGCGAGTATCCGCGGCGGCTCGTCGCGCCGGTGTGCTCTGTGTTGTCCACGCCGACCATCGACGCCGGGAAGATCTCGTGCGACGTCACGGGGATGCCGATACTGTGCGCGAATTCGACCATGCGCTTCTGCTGCAAGTCTGGCAGCCGCACGTAGCTCTTCAGGAGATCGTGCTGCAGCACCCTGGCGCGCTCGAGCTCCATCTCGAAATGGCTGACGTTCGAGATCGCGATGCCCATCTTGTAGTACACGCGATTCCACTCCATCAGGTAGCCGGTGCCGTAGACGCGTGGCCCCGGCCGCACGCCGGCTTCGTTGGCTTCACGATCTTCGACAGCTTCGTACGGAGTGTTTCCAGGGCTGCGCACGGTGGTGATGCCGAACGCGAGCCAAGCCTTGAGCTGTGCCGCCCCAAAGTCTTTCTGGAGATGGGTATGGAACTCCGTCAGCCCCGGCATCACTGTCAGGTCGGTCGCGTCAACGACCTCCGCTTTCACGTGATTCGCGGCGGCATGCGGCACCACGGAAGTGATGCGGTTGCCCGTCACGATGACGTCCACGTTCGATCGCAGCGTCGGCGACTTCATGTCGAGCAGCTTCCCCGCGTGCACGACGACTCGGCCCTTCGGGATCGCCGGCGTCCACGTCATGTTGAACGGCACGGTCTTCGTCTCGCCGGTCTCGATGTCGACGATGCGCAGTTGATCAAGGGACTGATAGAGGATGTGGCGCGAGTCGCCCTGCCAGCTCGGCGCGTGGGCGCTCTCTGACGTCACTCGACGCGGCGGCCCAAGCGGCTCACCCGCCGGCGAGACTGGCCACACCGAGAGCACGCCCTCATAGATCGCCGCCATCTTGCTGCCGTCCGGGGACCACACCGGCCCCGCTCCGCCGCGCGAATCGATCGACAACATCGGGATCGGCGCGTACCACTTCACGTCGCCGCCACTCGTCGAGATCGTCTGGATCTGGTTCGTGCCCTCACGGAAGCGGACGGTCATCGGCGCAATGCCGGCGAGCGCGACGCGCCGGCCGTCCGGCGACCAGGTGGGCGTGCCAGGCTGCGGCAGCGAGTCATGGATCTTCGTGATCTGGCCGGAGGCCACCGTGAGAATGGACATTTCGGCGACGCGCCACTCACCATCGACATTGAAAAAGACGATGCGCTTGCCGTCGGGAGAGAACGACGCGCCTTGCGGCTGCGTGGCGATGTTGGTGACCTTCTGGCTCACGCCGGACTTCAGATCGTGAATCCACAATTGCAGATGCTGGCTGTCCTTGTCCGACGAATACACCAGCGAGTTGCCATCGGGCGACCACGACGGATCCATATCGAGCGCGGCGTCCTTCGTGAGATTGACCGGGGTCCCGCCGGCGGTCGGCATCACGTAGATGTCCCCGACCGCAGCAAATGCGATCTGCCTGCCATCGGGAGAAATCACCGGCCGCACCAGGCCGAGCGTCCTGCGCGGGGTCGTCGACGTGAAATCCCTGCGGCGCGGCGTGTACTGCGGCGTGGTCACCGTCATCGTCGCGGTGAACTCCACCGTCTGCAGGGGCAGGCCGGCCACGGATCGCCGCCGGATCTTGCCGTCTGATACGTAGAGATACTCGGAACTCGACGCCCACGATGCGCGGAACGGGAACACGTTCTCGGTGCCGGTGACGGGCTTACCCTCGATCTCGTAGCGCGTCTGCTGTCCCTGCGTGACGTGATACAGCAGCTGGCCGCCAGGCCCCCAGGACGGCGCATCGAGGCGCGCGCCCTTGACGGTGCGCACGCGGCGCTCGCCCATCGAGCGCACGTTCATCGCCCAGATCGAGTCGTAGTTGTCGCGCGAGGTCGTGAAGGCGATCTCGCTGTCGTCCGCCGACCAGCTGGGCATGAATTCTTCGCTAGGGTGCTTCGTGATTTGCTTGAGCTCGCCGCTGCGAAGATCGAGCGTCCAGATGTTGTAGTCGCTGCCCATCGCGTTGCCGCGATCCGAGGAAAACGCGATGCGCGTGCCGTCGTGAGAAAACGCTGGTTCGCGATCGTCGTACGCGCCCCAGG